>JAOPYS010000321.1 GCA_025964465.1 Thermoleophilia bacterium | reverse complement strand
CGAGCACTGCCCCTGTCGAGGTCGCGGACGCCAACGTCGCGCGGCTCTTTGTCGAGCTGCTCGACACGGTCGCCGATCGGCCGGCGTTCCTGAAGCTCGACGAGCAGGGGCGCACCGACCACGTCATCACGTTCGAGCGGCTGCACCACCTCGTGGGCGCGGTGGCCGGCGGCCTGCGCGAGCGTGGCATCGGGCGCGGCAGTCGCGTCGTGGTGTTTGTCCCCATGAGCATCGAGCTGTACGTCACGCTGCTCGCCGTGCTGCGCCTCGGCGCGGTCGCGACGTTCATCGAGCCGTGGGGCGGTCGGAAGATGATCGAGCAGGCGGCGCAGCTCGTCGACGCAGACGCGTTCATCGGCATCCCCAAGAGCTTCCTGCTGCGCGCGATGAGCCCGGCGCTGCGGCGCGTCGACGTGGCGATCAGCACGGGTACGCGCCGCATCCCCGGCGCCGAGCGCTTCTCCGACCTGCTCACGACCCCGGCCGTGAAGCACGTGACGGGGACCGCGCGGATGGATGCGGACGAACCGGCACTCGTCACGTTCACGACGGGCTCCACCGGCACGCCCAAGGGCACCAACCGCACCCACGAGATCCTGCTCGCGCAGCACCACGCGCTGGCGCGGCAGGTGCCGGATGCCGAGCACGCGCGCGTCTGGACGAACCTGCCCGTGGTCGTGCTGCACAACATCGGCCGCGGGGTGGAGACGGTGCTGCCGCCCGACGAGATCGGCCAGGACCCGATGCCCGATCCCAAGCGGTTCCACGGCCTCGTCCAGCGCTCGGGCGCGACCATCCTCGCGCTCAGCCCCGCCCCGCTGGGCCAGCTCGGACGCGCGCCCGGGCGCTCGCCGCTGCAGCGGGTCGAGCGCGTGTACACCGGCGGTGGGCCGGTCACGCCGCAGCTGCTCGACGCCGCGCGGGCGGTGCTCCCCAACGCGCGCATCACGGCCCTGTACGGGTCGACGGAGGCGGAGCCGATCGCCCACGCGAGCGCCGAGCAGGTGCTGGAACGACGCGACGAGATGCGCGCACACGGCGGCATCTTCGTCGGCTATCAGGTCGAGGACGTGGACATGCTGATCGTCCGCGCCGAGCGCGGGCCGATCGTGCTCGACGAAGGTACGACGCTCGAGGACTGGGCCGTCGGGCCGGGAGCGCCGGGCGAGGTGCTCGTCGCCGGCGACCACGTGAACCGCGAGTACTGGCAGAACCCCGAGGCGGTTCGCGAGAACAAGGTCACCGACGAGCACGGGCGCGTGTGGCACCGCACGGGCGACATCGCCCGGCGCGCCGAGGACGGCGGGCTGTGGCTGCTGGGCCGTCGCGGCGGCGGCTGGACGATGGGCGGACGCCGCTACTGGGCGCTCGAGCTGGAGACGCCGGTGTCGGACCTGCCGGAGGTCGAGCGTGCGGCGATCTGCATGCCGAAGTTCGAGGGCTCCAACCGCGAGTTCAAGAACGCCTCCGCCGTGCTCGCCGTCGAACCCGCCGAGGGCTTCGACCGCCGCGACGCACGCGCCGCCACCGTCCGCTCCCTCACCGAACGCGGCCTCGCCGCGACGATCGAGGTGCGCTCGCTCAAGAAGATCCCCGTCGACAAGCGGCACGCGACCAAGATCGACGTCGCCGCCCTCCAGGACAAGCTCAAGCCCGAGAACAACGATGACTACTAAAGACGACCCTCGTCAGAACCTCGCGTTGAGCGCCTGGCGGATCGGGCGCAACGTCCGATAGAGGCGGGCGGTGTCGCCACCGACATCGAGGGACGCCGTGCCGTGCTGCGTGAAGAAGGCCTCGGCGTCGGCGAGTGCGCCCGGGTCGTTCGTGACGCGGGCGCCCAGCTCGAAGTCGTGCAGCCGCGATCGACGGTTGAGGTTGAGCGAGCTGACCGTCAGCGCGTCCTCCACCCCTCCGCCCTCGACCGGAACGCCGTTGGCCAGTACGAGCTTTGCGTGCACCGTGCCGGTCGTCTCGCGCACGTCGACGCCCGCATCGAGCAGGTCGGCCTCGAACGTGCCGCTGATGAGCCGGGACACGTGGTCGCCGTCACGCGCCGCGTGGTTGGGGAGCATGAGGCGCACGTCCCGACCCGAACGCGCAGCCGCGGCCAGGTCCTGCGTGAAGACGCGGTCCCCGAGCGACGGCGTGCTCGCCCACAGGCGACCGGTCCCGGTCTGCATGTCACGACGCACCGATTCGGCGAGGGGGTTGTGCGCGAGGCCGGGGTTGGCAGCGAGGATCTCCACGTTGGCCGTGCCGAAGTGCTGCCCGGAGCGGTACGCGTCGGCCAGCACGCCGATGAGCCGGCGCGACGGCGTGCCGCCCACGTCCGTCCACCGACCGACGAACTGCGCGCCGGCGCGCGCCGAGCCCGGCCCCTCGATACGGAGCATCGAGTCGACCCAGCCGTCCCAGCCCGCCACGATGTTGCGACCCCCGACGTGCGACACCGTGCCGTCGATGCCGAAGAACTTGCGGTGGTCGAGGGCGCGGGTGGCATCCTCGGACATGCCCTCGCCACCGATGCGGGTGCGCCAGTTGATGCGCGCGTCGACCCCGTCACGGCGCAGGCCGTCGACGAGGCTGCGGAACTCCGGCGTCCAGCGCTCCTTGAGGAGCGCGCCGTACCCGTTGCCGCCGACGCCGTCCATGACCGCATTGACCTCGACGCCGCGGCGCGCCTGCCAGCGCGCGACTTCGGCCACTGCGCCGCCGGCCCCGTCGCCGGTCCAGGCGAACATGCCGATGTTGACCGTGTGCCTGGCGCGCCCGATGTCGTCGACGATGCGCTCGACCCACGGGTCGAGCTCGCCGTGGAACTCAACGGCATTGCCCCCGACTACGCCATGTGCCGGCACGAAGGCGTCGCCGCGCAGTCCGCCACGCAGCCCCGCGGGCAGCGACGCAGGGTCACCAACCCACGGCGTTCGCCCGGCCGGCGTCCACAACGGCGCCGCCGAGCGTCGATCGACGCTTCCAGCCATGCTCGAATCCCCTCGCGACGACGGATCTCCCGAATCCGTCCACACCTGCCTGTCGGAGCACGGATTCCAGCCGTTGCAACGCGTTCGAGCGCCGTGTGCGCCCGCACACAGCCTCGAGCTCAGGCGTCCTCGAGCAACCGCTCCAGCGCCGGCCGGTCCTCGATCACGATCCGGCGACGCCGCGCGGTGATGATGCCCTGCTTCTTGAGGGCGCTCATCAGCTCCGCCACCGTCTCGCGCGTGGAGCCGCACATCTCGGCGATGTCCGCCTGGGTGAAGGTCTTGTTCACGATGCGCCCACCGTTGAGCGTGGGGTGCCCGTACCGCTCGTCCAGCTCGAGGATCGTCCGCGCCAGGCGGCGCCGCACGCTCCAGAACGCGACCTCCTCCGCCAGCTCCGTGGTGCGCTGGAGGCGCTGCCCGACGAAGCGCAGCAGGTTCAGGCCGATGATCGGCACCTCGCCGATGAGGGTCTCGAGGTGACCGGCCGGCATCACGCAGAGCATGCAGACCTCGTCGGCCTCCGCGTACACGCCGGCGTGGTTCTGGCCGATCAGCTGGCTCTCACCGAACACCGCGCCGCGGTCGAGCACCGCCACGGTGAGCTGCTTGCCCTCGGGGGTGCGCCGGTAGAGGCGCACGCGCCCCTCCTTGAGGAAGTAGATGGTGCCGGGCGTGTCCTCCGGCGAGAAGAACACCTTGCCGCGCTCGCACTGCGTGACCGCCGTGAGGTCGTCGACGCGCTGCATCTGCTTGTCCGTGAGCCCGCCGAACAGCTCGCTCTCCTGGAGGAGCTCATGCTTCATCAGCGTGACCGGGCGTGCCGCCTCGGCCTCGACGTCGTAGTTCTCGGGAGCTGGGACCATCGCGAAGCAGTTCATGCCCTTATGGTGCCGCCGCCGCACCTCACCGTCTGTAGGCGCGGCCACACTCCGGCCGGTTGCGAGCACCGCGTACGGGTGGATCAGGGTTCGACGCTGGTGCGCGCGCCCACCACGACGCCACCGATGCGTGGCCGGATGCCGAACAGGTACGCGGCGCCGGCGAGGATGCCACCGACGATCGGCCCGGTGATCCAGACGAGCGCGTGGTTCCACGAGGTGGTGTACAGCGCGGGGCCGAACCACCGCGTCGTCGCGAGCGCGCCGCCCCCGGCCGGACCCAGCAGCAGGATCCCAGCGGTCACGGCGAGCCCGATCGGCAGCCCCGCCACGCGGAACCAGGCGCCGTCCCGGTCCAGGCCGACGCCGTACACCACCCACACGAGCAGGAACGAGGCGACCACGGTCAGCAGGAACGCCGCCGACGCGGACTGCCCGTCCGCCAGGGTCGGCACGGCGGCGGCGAAGTCAGCCGCGGGCCGGCCCGTGCCGAGCGCGATCAGGACCGTGCCGAAGAACGCGCCCGCCAGCTGCGCCAGAACGAACAGCGCTCCTTCCACCGGAGACTTGAGCCGCAGCACCACCGTGCTGATGGTGATCGCCGGGTTGAAGTGCCCGCCCGAGACGTGCCCGCTCGCCGTGAGCAACGCGCCAATGGCCAAGCCGTGCGCGAGGGCCACCGTGCCGAAGTCGGCCCCGCTCGCGCCTGCGCCGAGCCCGACTGCGAGCAGCAGCGCGGAGCCCACGAACTCCGAGACGAGCCGCGACGAGATCGGGGATTCGATGACCATGCTAGACCGTGTCGGGTGCGGCGGCCGGGCCAGCGAGGCGCGGCTTCACGCCGTAGAGGTAGGCCGCGCCGCCGAGCACCGCGCCCACGACCGGACCGACCACCCAGACGAGCCCGTCGTCCCACGTGGTCGTCATGAGCGCCGGGCCGAACCAGCGCGCCGGGTTGATGGCGGCGCCCGTGGCCCCGCCGATCATGAGGATGCCCACGACGATGGAGAACCCGATCGGGAGGCCTGCCACCTTGAAGTACGCGCCGTCGCGATCGACCGCCACCGCGAAGACCGTCCACGCCAGCAGGAACGCAGCGACGGCCTCGAGCACGATGCCGTTGCCCATCCCGATGTGCGGGCCCAGGGCCGGGACCGCACCGGCGAAGTCGCTGCCGTCCGCGCCGTAGCCCCACACGATCACGAGCGCCGCGACGTAGGCGCCGGCGAGCTGCGCGACGATGTACGCCGCACCCTCGACCGGGCTGATCTTGCGCAGCACGAGCATGGCGGCGGTGATGGCGGGGTTGAGGTGCCCGCCCGAGACGTGGCCGACCGCCGTCACGCCGATGGCGATCGCCAGTCCGTGCGCGAAGGCCGTGCCCAGGAGCCCCCCGTCGTTGGCGTAGACACCGAGGCCGGCAGCGATGAGGAAGAAGGTGCCGACGAACTCGCACAGCAACTTCGAACCGAGGGAATGGACGGACGTCACGGGGCGCACTCCTTGCCGAGGGCGCGTCGGGCGCGCCGGGACTCATCCGGCAGGACCCTAGTGGCGGGATCGGACGGCTCCGCCCATCTCGGAAGAGGTGCAGCGAGCCGGTGACGCCCTCGTCCACACTCCCGACGTACCTGGCGGGGAATGGCCCGAGAGCCCCTCCTTGCCGTGCACCTCGGGAGCGCTTCAACCTCAGGCGCTCCGTGCTCGCTGCAAGGACGACTGTACGCCGCGCCCGGCGACCGGGACAACAGGCCGGACAGGCGCGTGGCCGCATATTCGCGCTCCGTGCGACGAACCGCGCCCGACCCGCCCCCGAACCCTCGACCCATGGGTGCGACTTCCGCCCGAGAACCGCCGCTGCATCCGACGCGCGCGCTTACGTGTGACGTGCGCCACCCGTGCCGGACCGCCCACCGGCACGCTCCCGCCCCCGGAGGCCTGTACCATGCGATCGATGACCGCGAGCTCACCCAGACCGCGCCGCGGCGCGCCCGACGCCGACTTCTTCCGGCGTCGCTCGCTGCCCGACCCGCCCGCCGACCGCAACGCCGTCGAGCTGGAGGCGACCGTCGACGCCGTCGTGTTCTCCAACGCGGAGGGCAGCTTCACCATCCTGCGCGGCAGCGACGACGGCGGGCGCAAGGTCGTGCTCAAGGGCGCACTCGCCCACGTGCACGTGGGCGAGCACCTCACCTGCCGCGGCCGCTGGCAGGAGCACAGCGAGCACGGTTGGTCCTTCCAGGTCGACCACGCGGACGTGTCGCAGCCGCACACGCAGGTCGGCATGGTCGCCTACCTGGAATCGAACCTGCAGGGCATCGGCCCGATCTGGGCGAAGGCGATCGTCGACACCTTCGGCGACGACACGATCACGCAGCTCGACGCCGATCCACAGGCGCTGTTCAACGTGACGACGCCCTCGGGCCGCAAGATGAGCGCGAAGCAGATCCGCGAGCTGATGCGCCACTGGCACGACTCCGCCGCCGAGCGCGAGGTGTCGCTGTTCCTCACGTCCCACGGCGTGACGCCGGGGTTCGCGAAGAAGATCATCAAGCAGTACGGCGACACCGCCCTCCGGCGGCTCGAGGGCGACCCCTACTGCATGGTCGAGATCAAGGGCATCGGCTTCAAGATGGCCGACCGCATCGCGCGCAACATGGGCGTGCCGCTCGAGAGCCCGCGCCGCATCCAGGCAGGCATCGTGTTCTGCGTCGAGGAGGGCGAGTCCTCCGGGCACTGCTACCTGCGCGAGGACGAGCTCGCCACGTCGGTGCGCGACAACCTCTTCGACGGCGCGGGCGGCGCGTACGAGGATGCGCCGGCGGCGGGCGAGAACATCGTCGTCGCGACCCGGCTCGACACGATCGTCGATGGGCAGCTCGAGGAGCTCGTGCGCGAGCGGCGGCTCGTGATGGACGACGCGCAGGACGGGCGTCGGTTCTACCTGCCGGAGACGTACTGGATCGAGCGTCGCCTCGCCACCAACGTGCGCGAGCTGCTGTCGACGCTGCCCGCCGTCGACGTGGAGCCGCCGGAGCGCCCGCGCGAGGGCGACTTCATCCCGAACGACGGCCAGTGGCAGGCCATCGAGCACGCGCTCACGTCGCGGATCTCGCTCATCACCGGCCTGCCGGGCACCGGCAAGACCACGCTCGTCAAGCTGCTGCTCGAGGTGATCGACGGCGCCGAGCTGCGCCTCGACGACGAGCAGGCGCGCTACGTGCTGGCCTCCCCGACGGGCAAGGCCGCGCGTCGCCTGCAGGAGGCGACCGGTCGCAAGGCGCAGACGATCCACCGGCTGCTGCAGTGGGCGCCGTCGGAGGGCGGGTTCCTGCACGACGAGGGTAACCCGCTCACGGCGCGGTTCATCATCGTGGACGAGACCTCGATGGTCGACCTCAAGCTCGCGGACGCACTGCTGCGAGCCGTCGGTCCGACGTCGCACCTCGTGCTCGTGGGCGACGCCGACCAGCTGCCCCCGGTCGGGGCCGGCAAGGTGTTCGACGACCTCATCGAGTCGGGCTGCGTCCCGAGCGTGCGGCTGACCGAGATCTTCCGCCAGGCCGCGCGGTCGATGATCGTGCGCAACGCGCACCGCATCGTGGCGGGCGAGCACACCTTCAAGAACCGGTCCGACGCGAGCGTGCAGCTCGGCGTCGCGCCGGAGGAGCTCGACGACGATTTCTTCTTCGTGCACCGCGACGATCCGGAGGACGTCGCCACCACGATCGTGGAGTTCGCGGCCGACCGCATCCCGAAGAAGTACGGCCTCGACCCCATGCGCGACGTGCTCGTGCTGGCGCCGATGAAGAAGGGGCCGTGCGGGCTCGAGGCGCTCAACACGAAGCTGCAGTTGCGCCTCAACAAGGACGGCGCGAAGATCGGCGTGAAGGACCTGCGCGTCGGCGACCGCGTCATCCAGACGCGCAACAACTACGACCTCGAGGTGATGAACGGCGAGGTCGGCGTGCTGCGCGCGTGGGACGCCGAGGCGTCGATGGCCACGGTGGAGTTCGCCGAGGACCGCGTCGTGGAGGTGCCGCGCACCTCGCTCGACAGCTTCCTGCTCGCCTATGCGATCAGCGTGCATCGTTCGCAGGGCTCGCAGGCGCCGGCGGTGATCTGCGCGGTCGCGACGAGCCACTGGATCATGCTGACGCGCTCGCTCGTCAACACCGCGATCACCCGTGCGCAGCGGCTGTGCGTGTGCGTCGGGCAGACGCGCGCCATCAACCACGCCGTGCGCAACGTCGATTCGCGGACGCGCAACGCAGCGCTCGCCGAGCGCGTTCGTGCAGGCGGCGCGCCGACCGCCACCAAGCGGGCCGAGGCTCCGGTCGACCCCTTCGCCGGCGACACCATCATCGGCGTGCTCACCGACTGACACCGACGCGCGCGGCCCGGTGACCCGACCGGCGCGTGCGCGTGACGATGTGCACGCGCATCGAGCCCAGCGTCACGCGACGCGGCGCGACTGGACGTCAGGCGCGCGCGCCCATCGTCTGGGCGTACCACGACTGGCGGGCGGCGATGACCGACGGGAAGTCCGCGTCCGCGACACCATCGAGGCGGCGCGACAGCGCGCGCAGGATCCCGATCGACAGGAAAATCCACGCCTCGGCCCTCGGGTCGAGGTCCGCGCCGATGCCCCCGGCGGCCTGCGCGCGGGTGAGCAGGTCGGCGACGTACTCGTGCAGGTCGGTGGTGAAGGCGATGACCCGCGGGCGCGCCTTGGGGTCCTCCGCCAGGTCGGTGATGGCGTGCAGCCACAGGCGGGCCGCGTCGCGCTCGTCGTCGAGCGCCGCGAAGCCGGCCTCGGCCACGCGACCCAGCCAGCGGGTCGCGTCGGGCTCGGCCTCGATGATCGCGTCCCACCGACCACGCAGGTCGTCCCAGGTCGCATCCAGGCAGGCCGAGTACAGGTCGGCCTTGCCCTTGAAGTGGTGGTACAGGACCGGTTCGGTGATGCCCGCCTCGCGCGCGATCGCCGACGTGGTCGCCGAGGCGTAGCTGCCCTTCGCGAACACGCGCATCGCGGATTCGAGGATCGAGGCGCGACGCTCCTCCCCGGTCATCCGCGGCCCGCGGCGACCGCTCGGCACCTTGGTCGTGGCCTTTGCCATCGTCGATCCTCCCTGGCACCCACCGCTGCGGTTGGCGCCCACTACCTTAGTGCCCACTATAGGGCCCGCGACGATACGCGCAAGGGGCACCGGACCATGCCGGGGCGCCCACGAGGCACCCGACTACTCGCCGCACGCCTCCTCGCGCGGGACCACGCCGAGCTCGTCGCGCACGCGGTCGACGACGCCGCGGGCCCACTCGACCCGTCCGCGCGGCCGGCGCGGGATGCAGACCAGTTCGTCGAGCCGGGTGAGCGCGGATGCCAGGCCCGAGGGCGCAGGCAGCGTGATGCGCTCGGCGGCGTGCAGCGCGGCGTGCCAGGCCAGCAAGGTGGCGACGTCGACGGGCGGGCCCAGGGCGCTGACGGGCAGGCGCAGCACGAGCGCACAGGACATCCGCACCACCGTCCCATTGGGGCCCGGCGCCAACCCCATGGCGGATATGCGACGACCGGGCGGCGCCCCCCACGCCGCCGCGATCGCCTCGTGGCTGGTGGTCGATCGGTCGAAATCGCGCCCCCCTCGGTCCCCACTGTCCCCGCGTCCCCGTGTGCCGTGCTCCCCTCGGTCTCCGTGCTCCCCTCGGTCCCCCTGCTCCCCTCGCGCGCCGTGCTCCCCTCGGCCCCCGTGCTCGTCGCGCCCCTCGCGCGCCCCCTGCACCGCCCGCCCCCCGCGGTCCCCCCGGCCCAGCACCTCGATCGTCGCCCCCGCGACCTCGAGCACCCCGAGCAGCGCAGCCCCGGTCGGCGTGAAGGAGGCGAGGTCCCACCCTGCCGCCAGCCGCTCCGTCGCCCCCTCGTGCTCCGATCCCCCGAGGCACGTGGCCCGGATCGCCGGCAGCTCGACCAGCGATGCCGCCACCTGTGCGAGCCCGTCGAAGATGGCCGCCACGGCCCCCGCCGCTTCGGTCGAATCCTGCTCGATGTCCCGCATTTCGCCCATCCCACGCTCCCCTAGCAGTCGCTAACGTAGCAGGCGCTAAGTTAGTCTCCACTAGGTGTATCCCGTCGGGTCTCGAAGTTGTTTCACCGATAGGCTCGACGGCAGATGTTCGACCAGCTCATCCCCGTCCTGCCGTCCACCGCCGAGGCCCCGGAGGGGCGGCTGCGCATCGGTGGGGTTGACTGCGGCGAGCTCGCCGCGGCTTACGGCACGCCCCTCATCGCGTACGACCAGGCCCACATCGAGGCGGCGGCGCGCGCGTGGCTCGACGCTTTCGCGGACCACCCGGCCGGCGCGACCGTCGTCTACGCCTCCAAGGCGTTCGCAGCGGTCGGCATGCTGCGCCTGCTCGGCGAGCTCGGCCTGGGCGCAGACGTCTCGTCCCTCGGCGAACTCGAGGCCGCGCGTCGCGCAGGCATCGATCCCGCACGCATCGTCCTGCACGGCAACAACAAGTCGCGCACGGAGCTGGCGGCCGCAGTCGACCTGCGGGTCGGGCTGGTCGTCGTCGACGCGGCGAGCGAGCTGGACCTGCTCGAGGAGCTCTGCGCCGCGGAGGGCGCGGTCCAGCCCATCCTCGTGCGCATCAACCCCGACATCGTCGTGGAGACGCACCAGTACATCAACACCGCGCACGCGGGTTCCAAGTTCGGCGTCCCCGCCGTCGAGGCCGCGACGCTGCTCGAACGCGCCGCCGCGAGCCCGTGGCTGGAGCCGCGCGGGGTGCACGTGCACCTCGGGTCGCAGCTGCTCGACACCGCCCCGTGGGGACGCGTGCTGGGCTGGCTCGCCGGCTGGGCCCTGGAGCTGCGCGAGCGCACGGGCATCGAGGTGCACACGCTCGACGTCGGCGGGGGCCTCGGCATCGCCTACACCGAGGACCAGGCGCCGCCGACGCCGGCAGACGTCGCCCGCGTCGTGCGCGACACGCTCGACCGGGAGTGGGTGGCCCGCGGGCTGCGCCTGCCGCACCTCGTCGTCGAACCGGGTCGCAGCATCGTCGGGCAGGCCGCGGTGACGCTCTACCGCGTGGGCGTGGTCAAGGACGCCGGTGACATCCGCTACGTCGCGGTCGACGGGGGCATGAGCGACAACCCGCGCCCTACCCTGTACGGCGCCGAGTACCGCGCCCTGCTGGCGGAGCGGTGCCACGAGCCGGCGAGTGGGCCGTGGTGGATCGCCGGCGTGCACTGCGAGAGCGGCGACGTGCTCGTGGAGGACGCGCCCCTCCCCACCCCCGTGCGCGGCGAGCTGCTCGCGATCGCTGCCACCGGCGCGTACGCCGCCAGCATGGCGTCGACCTACAACCTGGTGCCGCGCTGCGCCGCGGTGCTCGTCGGGGACGGCACGCACCGACCGCTGCTGCGAGGCGAACGGCTCGAGGAGCTGTTCGCGCGCGACGTCGACGGGGGATGACCCCCGCGATGGGCGACGACCACGCACACGCGCACGCGCACTCGCACGCCCCGGGGGAGGCAGCCCCACACTCGCACGCACCCTCGAGCCGCTCGCTCGCCCACGACCCTCGCGCCCGCCGCGCGCTCGGCGCGGCCCTCGGCCTCGGCGTGGTCGTGCTCGTCGTGGAGGTCGTCGCGGGCCTCGCGTTCGGCAGCCTCGCGCTGCTGGGCGACGCAGCGCACGCCCTCACCGACGTCGCCGCCTACGCGATCGCGCTCACCGCGGCCCGCATCGCGGCCCGGCCTGCTTCCAACGTCCACACGTTCGGCCACGGGCGCGTGGAGATCCTCGCCGCCCTGTTCAACGGCGCATCGCTGCTGGCGGCGAGCGGCTGGATCGCCGTCGAGGCCATGCGGCGGCTCGCCCACCCGGGCAGCGTGCAGGGCGGCGGCGTGGCGCTCGTCGCCGCGATCGGGCTCGTCGCGAACCTGCTCGTCGTCGTGCTGCTCGTGCGAACCTCCTCCGACAGCCTCAACGTGCGCGGCGCCCTCCTGCACGCCGCCGGCGACGCGCTCGGCTCGCTCGCGGTGCTCGTCTCGGGGATCGTCGTCGCCGTCACCGGGTGGGAGCGGGCCGACCCCGTGGTCAGCCTGCTGCTCGTCGCACTCATCGTCGTCGGGGCCTGGCGCCTCGTGCGTGCGAGCGTCGACCAGCTGCTGGACGCCGCACCAGCGGGGCTCGGCGCCGAGGAGGTCGGGTCGGTGCTCGTCGCGATCGAGGGCGTGCTCGAGGTGCACGACGTGCACGTGTGGAGCATGTCGCCGGGCGAGACCGCGGCCAGCGCCCACGTGCGCATCGCCGCGGGCATCGACCCCGACGCGACGCTCGAGCTGCTGCAGGCCGAGCTGCGCCGCACCTTCTCGATCACCCACAGTACGCTGCAGCTGCAGACCGACCGCGGCGCGGTTCCCCTCGAGGCCGTGCCGCTCATGTCACTGGAGGACGCGGTGGACTGGACGACCGAGCACATCGCGCGCGCCAACCCCGACCTGTCGCGCGCCGTGATCGCGGCAGCGGCGGGCGCCGCGGCGCTCGGGTTCGCCGGTGGCGACGGGCGCGTCTCGCCGGTGACGCTCTCGAGCCGGACCCTCGGCTCGCTGGGCCGGCGGCCCGGCACGCCCCCGGCGAGCTGACGTCAGAGGAAGGCATCCTCGTGGAGGCGGTCGAAGTCCGCAGCGTCGAGCGCCGCCTGCGCCCGGTCCATCGCGAGGCGCGTGTCGCGGAACGACTGCTCCATTGCCTCCCCCGCCTTGGCCTCGTGATCGGCGGCGGATGCGTCGAGCGCCTCGGTGTCGACGTCGGGCCCGCCGGCCGCCGAGCGGATCGTGTCGCCCAGGTACCGCTGCTGCTCGCGCAGCGCGTCGACGCGGCGCCGGCACGCCTCGACCACCAGCTCGGCCACCGAGCGCGCGACGTCCTCGTCGACGCTCACCTCGTCGAGCAGGTCACAGCCGAGCACGAGGCGGTCGCGGTAGCCGGTGACGTACTCGCGGAACATGGGCGCGGTGATCTCGTGGGTGCGCCAGCGCTGCTGGGCCTTGGACCAGTACGGGTAGCCGAACTTGCCACCGCCGTCGGACCAGGCCCGCGCGAGCTCACGCAGGCTGGTGCGCATCGCCTTGGGATCGGACGACGTCACGGCCGACCCCGGGTCGATGTCGTCGGCCGCCCCCGCGACCTGCGGCGGCGCGGATGCGGTGGCACCCGCGAGCGCAGCGGCGAGCACGAGCACGGCGAGGGCGAGGGGGCGCCTCATCGGATCGACTCCTCGAGGGCGGGCTCGAGACCGAGCTCCGCGCGCGCATCCTGCATGACGGTGGTCGCGTCCCGCGCCGCGCGCAGCGCCGCGTCCCACGAGCCACGCCACTGGTCCCGGAGCCGTCGCACCTCGCTGTCACCCACCGTGTCGTCGGGCACGGCGGCGAGCATCGTCGACAGCTCCCGGAGTGCCTCGAGGCGGCGGTCGATCGCCGTGAGCATGAGCGTACGCACGCGCCGCTGCTGCTCGTCGTCGACGGCGGCCGCGGCGACCTTCGGCCGCGCGGCGCGCAGCACCTTGCCCAGGCGCACGACCTCGATCTTCACGACCCCCGACCGCTCCTTCTCGATGTCCGAGGACGCGCCCGACTCCACCGCGTCGGCACGCA
>JAOPYS010000283.1 GCA_025964465.1 Thermoleophilia bacterium | reverse complement strand
ACGAGGTGCCGCTCGCGATCTTCCGGCTCGACGGGGAGTCCCTGGGATGAAGGTCGTGATGACGGTCCTGGTCCGCAACGAGGCGGACATCCTCGAGGCCAACCTCGCCTTCCACCGGAACGCGGGGATCGACTTCTTCATCGTGACCGACAACCGGTCCACCGACGCGACCCCGGACATCCTGCGCCGCTGGGAGGCCCGCGGGCTCGTGCGGGTGATCGTGGAGGAGGACGACACGTACGCGCAGGGAGCGTGGGTCACGCGGATGGCACGCCTGGCTGCCACCGAACACGACGCGACCTGGGTCGTCAACGCGGACGCGGATGAGTTCTTCCTGCCGCGGCGAGGTTCCATCCCGGACGCCCTCGCGACACTCCCTGCGGGTGTCGGTCAGGTCCTCGCGTCACGCGTGGACTTCCCGGCGACCCAGGAGTCGGAGCGACTGATCGCTTCCGGCGTGCCGTTCTGGCGCGCCATGCAGGTTCGCGACGTCACCTCCACGTCGTCGCTGGGGGTGCCCCTCCCCCCCAAGGTCGTGCACCGCGCCGATCCTGAAGTGATCGTCGAGCAGGGCAACCACGCGGTGCGGAGCCCAGCCTGGCCGGCGCCCCCGTCGGGACGCTCGCCGTTCACGGTGCTCCACTTCCCCGAGCGCTGCTTCGCGCAGCTCGACAGCAAGATCCGGCTGGGCGGCGCGGCGTACGCACGCAACACGACGCTCGACCCGAGCGTCGGCAGCACGTGGCGGGCGCTGTACGAGGTACAGACCGCCGGTGGGCTCCGCGCGCGGTACGACGCTGCGCTGCCCGCCGAGGAGACGCTGCGCGCCGGGATCGAAGCAGGGTCGTACGTGCTCGACCGGCGACTGGCGACGCGTCTCGAGCGGCTGCTGCCCGACGAGCCGACGGATCGGGCGACCATCGATCGCATCCGGGCGATCCACGCCGTCGGCGTGGTCGTCGGCTCCGACGAGGTCACGGCAGAGCCCCGGCTGCTCGAGGCGTGGCACGCGGCGTTCGACGCGGACGACCCGGTGACGTTGGTGATCGACGCCCGGGGGCGCCCCGAGGAGGAGATCCACGGCGCGTTGCTCACGGAGATCCAACGGGTCGGGCTGGACGCCGACGACGCAGCCGACGTGCTCGTCGAGGCCGCGGCGGGCGGCTCGCTCGACCGGGCGCGGGTGGGGTGCCGGATCCTGGGTCGGCTCGCCGCGCAGCCGAGCGACGGGGTGGCCGTCACGCCCGGGGGGCGCGACGAGATGCGGCGCGCCGTGCTCGGAGGCGAGCCTCCGAACGGCGGCACGCTCGGGAATGCAGAGGCCGAGGAGATCGTCGACCGGGCGATGTCCGTCGAAGGTCACCTGACGCGACGCGAATGCCGGGCGCTCGTCGACCTGGCCGCCGCCGTCGGGCGCAGCCACGTGGTGGAGATCGGCAGCTTCCGGGGACGTTCGACGATCGCGCTGGCCCTCGGCGCCCCGGCCCACGTGTCGGTCATCGCAGTCGACCCGCACGAGGAGTTCGTCGGCGAGCACGGCGGGCACTTCGGGCCCGCGGACCGCGTGGCCTTCTTCGAGAACCTCCTCCGCGAGGGGGTCGCCGATCGCGTGCGGCTCATCAACCTGCCGTCGGTGGCCGCCGCAGCGGCGGTCGAGGGGCCCGTGCACCTGTTGTGGGTGGACGGGGACCACTCGGATGCCGGCGTCACCGCGGACTTCCACACGTGGCAGCGCACCCTCGCGCCGCGGGCGACCGTGGCGTTCCACGACGCGGCAGACCCCACGACCGGTCCGGGGCGGGTCGCCGCCGAGGCCGTGGCGAGCGGACGCTACGAGTTCGTGGACCGCGTCGACAAGATCGTCGTCGTGCGACGCGTCGACTGACGGGCGGCTAGCGCCCGGCGGTCTGGATCAGCTCGGCGAGCTCGCCGGTCTGCGCCATCTCCTCGACGATGTCGCAGCCACCGACGAGGGTGCCGTCCACGAACAGCTGCGGGACGGTCGGCCACTCGGAGTGCTCCGTCAGCACCTCGCGGATGCGCGGGTCGACGAGGACGTCGACCGCGGAGAAGGAGGCGCCGATGCCGTCGAGCGCCTGCACCGTCCGCGCGGAGAAGCCGCAGTAGGGCTGGTCGGGCGTGCCCTTCATGAACAGCAGGACGGGCACGTCGGCGATCTTGCCGACCACCTCGGCCTTGAGCTGGTCGCGGTCGAGGACGCCTGCGTTGTCGGTCTCGGTCATGTCGTTCAGCCTTCTGCCTGGGGCACGCGCGTCGTCAGTGCGAGCGCGTGGATGGAGTGGTCGCCCATGTCGCCGTCGAGGGCACGATAGACGAGCTTGTGCTGCTCCACGCGCGAGCACCCGCGGAACTGCTCCGCCTCGACCGTGGCGCGGAAGTGGTCGCCGCCGCCCGTGTAGTCGACCACCTCGACCTCGGCGCCCGGGAGGGCGGCGAGGATTCGGTCGCGGACGTGTGATTCGCTGGGCATGTCGGCCACTATAACGACGACGCGCGCCCGGCAGCCGGCCGAGGCCGGACTGCCGAACGCGCGAGGTGCGTGGTACGGGTGCTGGCCTAGCCCAGGGCGGGGATGAAGCCCGTGCCCTTGACGATCTTCAGCGTGCCGGCCGTGCCGCGACGACCGTCGAACGCGTTCGGAGCCGGGTTCTTGCCGAGCATGTTGCGCATCCACGCGGCGTGGCGAGCCTCGACCGTCACGATGCGACCGGCGGCGAGCAGCACGTCCTTGTTGTAGATGTACGGCACCTGGCCGAGGAACGCCGGCACGCCGGTCTCCTCGAGCGCCAGCGACGTCTGCATGAAGACGCCGTTGCTGCCCGTCGTGTTGCCGAAGTCGAAGCGCGGCTTGCGGACCGGGCGGCCGCCGAGCTTCTTGATGGTCGCCGTCAGTGCCGCGACGTGGGTGCGCTCGTGGCCACCGACGACCTGGGCGAAGTAGCGGTTGCTCCGGTTGAGCCGGTTGCGGTTGTAGGCCTCGGTGTAGAAGCCGGCCTCGAGGTACTCGAGCGTCAGCGCGTAGTTGAGGATGACGAGGTCGCCCGAGGGGCTGGCCTTCTGCTCGGCGCCGAGCGCAGCAGCGGGACCGACGAACGACGCCGCGACGGCGGTCGCGCCGGCGCCGACGGCGAACTTCTTCAGGAAGTCGCCGCGGGTCTGGCCAGCGGCCACTTCCTCGACGTCGGCGATCTGGCTGGCCAGTGCCCCGTCGACGTCCAGGTCCTCGAGTGAGGTGGGAATGTCATGTGACATGTAGGTGCTCCATTGTGGTCGAGGCCGCGGTGTGTCCGAGGCCATCTGACGGAGAACCTACGAGCGCCGCGGAGGGTCGGATGTGCCGGATGTGCACTTCGACGACCGCTCGTACATCTAGCCACCACAAGGTGCACAATTCGATTCGGGTACCAAATCCGGGTGCATCCGATCCGGCGGGAGGGGCGTAGGATCCATCGACCTGCACCACTCGGAAGGACGCTCCTCATGCCCGGATTCATTGGCCCCATGGAACTCATCGTGTTCGGAGTGGTGGCGTTGCTCATCTTCGGCCCCAAGAAGCTCCCCGAGATGGGCCGCTCGCTCGGCAAGGGCCTGCGCGAGTTCAAGGAATCCGTGTCGCAGGGTGACGAGGCCAAGCACCCGGAGGTCGTCGCCGGCCTGCAGGCCATGCACGCCACCGAGACGCCCGAGGACCACTTCAGCACGATCGCGACCTCGGCCCCGGCGCCGGCCGCGACCACCGAGCCGACGACGCCCGTCGCTCGATGAGCCCCCGCACGCTCCTCCGGGGCGGTGCGGCAGTCGTCACCCTCCCCATGCGGATGCGCGTGCGCTCGGTCACCGAGCGCGACCAGCGCATGAACGTGGTGGAGCACCTCGACGAGCTGCGCAGCCGGTTGATGGCCACGGTC
>JAOPYS010000266.1 GCA_025964465.1 Thermoleophilia bacterium | reverse complement strand
CCGATCGTCAAACACGTGCCGGAGTGGATGCGCATCGCAGGGGTGCTCGTGGCACTCGGCTGGATGGGCATCAGCCGCGTCGTGCGCTCGCAGGTGGTGAGCCTGCGCGGGCAGGAGTTCGTGGAGGCGGCCGAGGCGCTCGGCGGCAGCCACTTCCGCATCATGACGGTGCACATCCTGCCGAACTGCGTCAGCGTGATCGCGGTGTTCACGACGCTCGCGGTGAGCGGGGCGATCATCGCCGAGAGCGCGCTCAGCTTCCTGGGCTTCGGTGTCAATCCGCCGACGGCGACATGGGGCAACATGCTCGCGGAGGGTCGCGACCTGTTCACGATCCTCAACTACTGGTGGGTCGTGTGGTTCCCCGCCCTGGCCATCTTCATCACGGTGCTGAGCGTCAACTTCATCGGCGACGGCGTCCGCGACGCCCTCGACCCCAAGACGCAGAAGAAGTAGCCACGCCCTCCAACGACTATGAGGTAGATCTCGCCGCTGAGCGGCAACATCTACCTCATAGTGGGAAGGGTGGGGTCAGCCGGCGACTAGAGCGCAGGCGCGACGGTGGTGAACGTGATGGGCGCCAGGTAGCGGCCCGGCGACTGTGCGTTCGCGGTGCGGACGCCGAAGCGCAGGCTGGCCGTGCCGAGGCCGGGCCCCGACGTGTTGGCGACGCGAGCGCCGGTCGGTGCGGTCGTGGTGGGGATCGGATTCCACCATGCGCCGTCCGTGGCGGGGCAGGTGGCGCTCACCGACCAGAGCGGCGCCGCCGTGGCTCCGCTCACCGCCCGCAGGCAGGCGCCGAACGTGCCGGCTGTGCCTGTCGCCCAGTTGGCCCCGGCCGCGTAGTCGGGCATCGTCCCCTGCCCGCCGATCACCGCGAGGCCGAGGTCCATGCCGCCGGCGTTGGCGGCAATGCCCGCAACGACGATGCGCCCGTCGCGGCCGGGCTCGATCGAGGAGATCCCGTCCGTCCCGGGGCCTGTGCCGAAGGGGATCCGGCGCGATCCCGTTCCCGCGAAGGTCGTGTCCAGTGCCCCGCTGGAGGTCAGGCGAGCCACGACGGCGCCACCGCTCTCCGCCGCCAGGAGGATGGAGCCGTCGGGCATGGCCTGGACCTCGCGGCCATATTCAAGGGTGGTCCCCGGGGCGAACGACATGCGCGCCATGCCGGAGACGCCGAAGCTCGGGTCGGGCGCCCCGTTGGGCAGTCGGCGCAGCACGACCACGTCGTCGAAGGTCGACCCGTCGCCGAGGTACGTCGACACGAGGGCGTTGCCGTCCGGTTGCAGGGCGACGTCCAGGCGGCTGGTGTTGACGTCCGTGTCGAAGGACGACATCGGGATGAGCTGGACGCCGCCGGACCCGTAGGACGGGTCGAGCGTGCCGTTGGTCAGGTAGCGCATCAGGACGAGGTCCCACCTCGTGGTCGTCGTGAAGGTCACGCCGGCGACGAGCACCTTGCCGTCCGGCTGCACGGCCAGCGCGTGGCACTGGTCGCGCAGCCCCCCGATCGACTGGGTGATGACACCACCGCCGAAGGTCGTGTCCAGCGCTCCCGTCGGCGTCAGTCGGAGCAGGCCGAAGTCGCCGCCGGTCGTCGCGTTGCCGGGGGTCGCGTTCATGACGCCGCACCCCACGGTCGAGCCGTCGGGCAGGAGGGCGAGGTCGGTGATGTAACCCGGGGCCGTGACCGAGGCTCGTCCTCCGGACCCGTAGCTGGGGTCGAGGACGCCGGTCGGGGTGTATCGCAGCACGTCGAAGCTCGCGCCGGTGAGGTACCCCCCGACGAGCACGGCACCGTCCGGCTGGAGCAGGACCGTGGAGGGGTAGTCGCCGCTCGGGTCGGCGTAGCTCGCGAACCCGTCCCCGGAGAACGTGGTGTCGGGGACCCCTGCGGCGCTGTAGCGCGCCAACAGGTATTCGGACGGCCCACTGTCGTCGGTCCAGCCGGTGACGAGGATCTTGCCGTCGGGTTGCTGGATCGCGTCACGCGCCACGTCGTCGGCGACGACGTCCGCCGTGACGACTCCGCCGGTCCCGAACGCCGCGTCGAGCGGGCCGGTCGGCGTCTGGTACATCGCCACGCCCTGCCCGTCGAGCTGGGAGGCGAGGAGCGTCGCCGAATCGTTGGTCGAGCCGAACCCCACGGTGCAGTCGGATCCCGTGACGACCGACGTTCCGGGCTGGACGATCCCGAAGCTGACCCCGGCCGAGCTGGCGGCGCACGACGTGGTGTCGACCATCGTCGCGCTGGCGACGTCCATCTGCACCACGATCGCGCTCGACGCCCCCAGGGCGGGCCCCCCGGACGCCGCGACGCAGGCCCCCGCGAGCGCGAACGCCGCGACGGCCCAGAACGCGCGATGCGGCCGTGGCGTCATGCGAGGCACATCGGCGCACGCGGGCCGGAACATGATTCGACCCGCGAGAGGTTCGGCGGCCTCCCGCGGGTCGGACGGCGAAGGTGGATCAGCCGGCGACGGGCAGCAGCACCGGAAGCACGCCGTCGGCGCTGGCGACGCTGACGACGCGCGGTGCGTACTCGCCCGGCTCGAGGCGCATGGCGGCGGCCCAGTCGAGCTGCGGGGACACGGTGGCGACGAGGTAGCCGCTGGCGGAGGCGAGGACGACGTGCTGGCGGCCCGTGCGGCCGGCGAGGATCCAGGCCACGCGGTCGGCGACGGCGAGGTCGGGAGTCTGCTCGAGCACCGCCTCGACGTGCACCTCGACGTCCGTGCCGGGCGACATGCCGCGCAGCAGGCCGATCGGCAGGCCGACCAGGGCGTGCCAGCCGGTGACGTGCTCGGCGGCGAAGGCGAGCTGCGGCTGCCCCAGGTCGGCGCTGTTGGTCGGGACGATCTCTGCGGCGATGGCGAGGTGGGAGTTCATGCATCAAACGTACGACGGACCCCCCGATGGCCCATCGGGGCGAATTACCTAAGCTAGGTAGAAGGGGCCGGAGGGCGGGTAGGGATGCCCCGTGCCGCCTGCCGACGAGACCTCCGATCCGCCGCCCCTCGAGCCCGACGCGGAACGCTTCCTGCTGGAGCTGCTGGACCTGCCCGCGCCCTCCGGTTTCGAGGAGCCGATCGGCGCACGCTGGCGGGAGGAGGCCGAGCGCCAGGGCGCCGAGGTCACGACCGACCGGATCGGCACGAGCTTCGCCACGACCGGCCGAGGTCGCGGCCCGCGCATCGCCATCGTCGGGCACCTGGACGAGATCGGCCTCGTCATCACGAAGATCAACGCCAAGGGGTTCTGCAAGGTCGGGTCGATCGGCGGGTGGGACCCCGTCGTGCTCGTGGGCCAGCGCCTGCGGATCCTCGGCACCCCCGCCGGCGGCCCCGTGCTCGGCACGATCAGCCGACCCTCCATCCACGTGCTGGACGCAGCTGCCCGCGACCGGACGCCCAAGGTCGACGACCTGTGGGTCGACCTCGGCGTGTCGAGCGCGGAGGAGGCCAAGGCGCTCGTCCGCGTGGGCGACCCCGCCGTGGTCGACGCCCGGCCCGAGCGCATCGGCGGCCCGGGCTCCACGCGCATCGTGTCGCGCAGCATCGACAACCGCGTCGGCATGTTCGTCGCGCTCGAGGCTGCCCGCATCGCCGGCGAGCGCGGCGTGGCCGCCGAGGTGGTGGCCGTCGGGTCCGTGGGCGAGGAGAACGGCATGGGCGGCGCGACGGTCGCGTCCTACGCCCTGCAGGCGGACCGCACCTGCGTGGTCGACGTGACGTCGCCGGGTGACATGCCCGGCGCGAGCGACTTCGGTGACTACCGGATGGGCAAGGGGCCGATCCTCACGCGCGGCGCGACGCTGAGCGAGCGCGTGACTGGCGAGCTCATCGCGGCGGCGGAAGCGGCCGAGCTCCCCTTCCAGCTGCGGGCCAAGGGCCTGCGCACGGCCACCGACGCGGACCAGACCATCAAGGCCGGGGGCGGGACGGCGACCTGCCTGGTGAGCGTGCCGGCGCGCTACCTGCACACGCCGGTCGAGCAGGTGGACCTGCGCGACGTGAGGGCCTCGATCGACGTGATCGTGGCATGGATCGAACGGGTCGCCGACGCGGCCGGAGGCAGCTGAGCCATGAGCGACGACGCGAACGACACGGACGGAGCGGGCGCCGACCAGAAGCGCCCCGTGCCCTACTACGCGGGGGACGTGCGGGTGGAGGGCGATGCGCTCGAGTTCCTCCTGCGGCTGCTCGACACGCCGGCGCCGAGCGGCTTCGAGGAGCCCGCGGCGGAGGCCGTGGTCGAGTACGCGACGCCGTGGGCCGACGAGGTGCGCGTCGACGCGATCGGCAACGTGCACGTCACCGTCAACAAGGGCGCTGACGGGCCTCGCGTGATGCTCTCCGGGCACATCGACGAGATCGGCTTCATCGTCACGAAGGTCGACGACAAGGGCCTGGTGCGCTTCGACCAGGTCGGCGGGTGGGACCTGTCGGTGCCCGTCGGCCAGCGCGTGCGCATCCTCACGCGCGACGGCGTCGTCATCGGCACGGTCGGCAAGCTCGCGCCGCACCAGATGCGCGACCGCGCGAAGGCGCCGACGCTCAAGGACATCTGGATCGACGTCGGCGTCGCGACCGCGGACGAGGCCAAGGCGCTCGTGCGCATCGGCGACCCGATCGTGATCGACGCGTCGCCCCACGTCTTCCCCAACCGTCGCGTGATGAGCCGCTCCGTCGACGACCGGATCGGGGCGTTCATCGCGCTCGAGACGGCGCGCCGCGCGAAGGGCGCCGGCGTCGAGGTGGTGGCGATGTGCGCCACGCGCGAGGAGATCGGCTGCGTGGGGGCGATGCCCGGCACGTACGGCGCCGACCCGGACGAGGCGATCGCCATCGACGTGACGTGGACGAGCGACGTGCCCGGTGACCACGGCGAGGACTCAGACGTCGGCAAGGGGCCGGCGGTGACGTTCGGCGCAGCCACGCGCACGCGGATCAGCCGCGAGCTGGTGGCGGTGGCGGAGGAGGCGGAGATCGACATCCAGATCGTCGCGTCCGGGCGCTACACCGCGACGGATGCGGACACGATCGTCCGCGCCGGACGTGGTGTGCCGGTCGGCGTCGTCTCGATCCCCACGCGCTACCTGCACTCCCCGGGCGAGCTGTTCGCGCTCGAGGACGCCGAGGCCGCGATCGACCTGCTGACCCGCTGGGTGACGCGCGAACGCTGATCGCCGACTGGGCCGCCAAGCTGGCCGCGTGAGGCACGAATCACCTGAGGCGCGTCCGGCGACCGCGCGGTGCTGCAATATAGCCACCATGCAGCTCGCCCCCGTCGCCGCCCTCGCCCCGTCCCGCGTCGCATCGGTCTCGTACCTGGCGCCCACCTCCGCAGCCGCCGTGCACCAGCGCGACGCCTCGCCCGACGGTGGAGGCGACCTCGACAAGTACTACGCCACCGCCCAGGGCAAGCAGGGCGCCGACCTGCTGCGTGCCCTGCACCTGATCGTGCGCACCGGTCACGTCGACCGCGGCTACGCCCAGGCGCGCGACGAGCTGTTCGGCACGGTGGAGGACACCGACGGCGACAACCAGATCGAGGACCTGTTCACGGGGCTGACCCGCGGCCCGATCACCGACCGCAAGAACGGCTACGACAAGGGCCTCAACACCGAGCACACGTGGCCGCAGAGCAAGGGCGCCACCGGCATCGCGCAGAGCGACCTGCACCACCTGCACCCCGGCGACACGGTCACCAACGAGAAGCGCGGCAGCCATCCGTACGGCGACGTGTCGAAGATGACGTGGAGCGTCGGCGAGGGCCCGAACCAGGCCAAGCTCGGCATCGACGCGCTCGGCGAGACGGTCTTCGAGCCGCACGCCTCGGCCAAGGGTGACATCGCCCGCGGGCTGCTCTACTTCTACACGCGCTACTCGCAGAGCCGCCCGAGCGACTTCACGCTCGAGAACTTCAACCACGAGCTGCCGACGCTGCTGAAGTGGAACGCGGCCGACCCGGTGGATGACAAGGAGCGGGCCCGCAACGACGCCGTCCAGCGCGTGCAGGGCAACCGCAACCCCTACATCGACCACCCGGAGTACGTCGACCTGGTCGACTTCGCCCACATGCCCGCCGGGCACTGAGGCCGGGCGCGATGGGGCGGCGAGCTCGACTCGGCCTGACGCTGCTGCTGGTGGCGCTGGCCATCGCGGCCGCGGTGACGTGGATCGGTGCGCCGCCGTTCGACCGGCGGCTCGTCCACGAGGCGCGCTCGCTGCGTGACGGCGCGATCGGCGACGTCCTGCGCTGGGCGAGCACCGTCGGGTACGTGCGGTGGCTCGGACCGATCACGGTGGTGGCGGGCCTGGGGCTCGGCGTGGTCCTGCACCGGTGGCGCGACGCGGCGCTGCTCGCCCTGTCGACCCTGACGGCAGCGCTCCTCAACCACGGAGCGAAGCAGGTGTTCGAACGGGTCCGGCCGTCCGACGGCGTCGACGTGCTCGCCGCGGGCTTCTCGATGCCGAGCGGGCACGCCGCGGCGTCGAGCGCATTCGCCGCGTCGCTCGTGCTCGCGACCTTCCCCGGGCGGTGGCGGCGGATCGCGCTGGTGCTGGGCGTGCTGTTCGCCGGCACCGTGGGCCTGTCGCGTGTCGTCGCGGGCGTGCACTACCCGACGGACGTCGTCGCCGGGTGGTGCCTGGGCACCGGTGTCGCGCTGGTGC
>JAOPYS010000036.1 GCA_025964465.1 Thermoleophilia bacterium | reverse complement strand
CCGGGAGATCCGGCCACCGAGGCCGTGCCGCACCCGTTCGGGTTCGACCTCGGGTCGGGCCAGGTCGTGGTGCGCCACCTGCACCGCGGCGCCGACACCGACGTGTACGAGACGTGGTCGCAGGATCGCCTGTGCAACTGCGTCGTCAAGGTGCTGCGTCCCGGTGCGGACGGCGACGCGGCGGCTGCCCGTCGCGTCCGCGCGGAGGGCCGCCACCTGCTCGGCCTGACCCATCCGCACGTCGTGCGGTGCTACGGCACCCACGACGGCCCACCACCGAGCCTCGTGCTCGAGCGCGTCCCCGGCACGACGGCGCACCTGCTGGTGCACGCGCTGGGCACGCTCGTGCCGTGGCCCGACATCGTCACGTGGGGCGTGCAGGTCGGGAGCGCGCTCCATCACATGCACGGCCAGGGCGTGGTCCACCTCGACGTGAAGCCCGGCAACGTCATCGTGCACGGGCAGCACGCCACCCTCATCGACCTGCACCTCGCGCGGGCGCCGGGTGACGCGGCACGCGCGGTCGGCACCCCCGGGTACATCGCCCCGGAGACGGCGAGCGGGGAGCCCGCGTCGGCGGCCGCAGATGTGTGGGGCCTCGGTGCCCTGCTGTACGAACTCGCGGCCGGCCGGCCCGCCTTCCCGGTCGAGCCCGGCACCACGCCCGAGCGAGCCGGGCGCGCGCCCGGAGTCGCCACGGTGCGCTCGCTCCCCGCGCGCCTCGGGACGATCATCGACGCGTGCATCGACCCGGACCCGGGCGCCCGACCGGACCTCGTCACCGTCATCGCGACGCTGCAGTCCTAGAGGTCGCGGACGATGTCCCCGGCGTACGCCCATGACCCGGTCGCTGACACGACTGCACAGGCCACGCCCATCACCGCGAGCGCGCCCCAGGATCGACCGGACCGGAGCACGGCTGCGGTGCACGCCACCAGCGTCACCGTGCCGACGATGGCGAGGTCCGCCACCCACCCGGACCGATCTACGCCGGCCACGCCCACGAAGGCGGGCACCCCAACGACCAGGGCAGCGACGCCGCACCGCACGAGTGCCCCACGCCGCTCGGGCGCGACGCCATCGCGCCACCGACGGACGATCCCGACGGCCACGCCGGCGACGACGCACGCGACCAGCTCCACGACCGAGCCCAGCAGGTCGATCCGGGCGCCGTGGTACCCGACGACGGAGTCCCCCAGGACCCACACGATGCCGCCGACGAACACGCCGACCACGGCCCCCAGGGCGACGTCGAGCAGGAGCGCCAGCCGTGCGCGACGCCTCGCGACGTCATCGCCCGAACGCGGCGCAAGCCACGGCCGCGGCGGCCGATCACCCGATGTCACTCGTGAGGTTCGCCCCTCCGGGGCGAGCACATCTCGTTCACTCGGCAGACGGGAGCTAGCTCCCGTCTGCTCTCGCTCACTCATGTGTGCCGATCTCGTCCTTGATCTTCTGGAGCGAGCGGCGGATCAGGCGCGAGACGTGCATCTGGGAGATGCCGACGCGCGAGGCGATCTGCGACTGTGTGAGGCCCTCGAAGAAGCGCAGGTGCAGGATGAAGCGCTCACGGTCGTCGAGCGCCGCGAAGCCCGGCCCGAGCACCGCGCGGTCCTCTGTGATGGCGTACTGCTCGTCGATCGAGCCGAGCGACTCGAGCGGGTCGAGGTCGCCGTCGTCATCGCCGCCACCGGGACCCGACGAGAGCGACACGGACGAGTAGGCCTGCCCGGTCTCGAGCGCCTCGAGCACTTCTTCCTCGGTCGCGCCGGAGGCCTTGGCCAGCTCCGCGATCGTGGGCGAGCGCTCGAGCTGCACGGTGAGCTCCTCGATCAGCTTGCTCAACCGGACGTTGAGCTCCTGCAGCCCGCGCGGCACGCGCACGGCCCAGCCCTTGTCGCGGAAGTGGCGCTTGATCTCGCCGATGATGTTCGGCGTCGCGTAGGTCGTGAGCTCGACGCCGCGCTCGATGTCGAAGCGGTCGATCGCCTTGATCAGGCCGATGCAGCCGACCTGGACGAGGTCCTCGAGCTGCTCGCCGCGATAGCTGTAGCGACGGGCGAGCGAGCGCACGAGCGGCAGGTACAGCTCGATCAGCTGCTCGCGCGCCTTCATGCTGCCGTCGTGGTGGTAGGCGTACAGCAGCTGGTGGTCGACCTTGTCGTCGGCCGTGGGGCGCCGCACCGGCTCGTTGAGGTTCTCCTCGATGTCCTGCTGGATGGCAGGGTCGAGCCCGGCGGTGACGATGATGTCCTCGGGACGTCGATTCATCAGGCGAGCGCCTTCACTTGCTTCGTGAGCGTGATCCACTCGCCGTCGCCGTCGCCGGCCTCCTCGCCGGCGCCGACGCGCACGTCGTCGACGATGGTGCTGAGCAGGCGCTGCAGGCCGAGCCCACCCGCCGCGTCGGTCGCGGAGCGCTCGAAGGCGCGGTCCAGCGAGCCGGTCGAGAAGCTGCCGATCGCCGCCTCGAGGCGGTGGTCCTCGATGCGCAGGCGCAGGTGCACGTCGCCGAGGCCGCCGTCCTCACGCGCGCTGGTGGCGAGGTCCTCGTGGTCGAGCAGGCTGGAGATCGCCAGCTGCAGGTCGTCGAGCGCGTCGTACGACATCTCGAGTGGCGCGGCCATGCCGCCCACCACGAGACGCGCGACGGCGTAGTAGCGCGAATCGCGCGGAAAGCTCAATGAGACGGAGTCAGACATCGTTCCCCTCCCTTCGACGGGATGCGACAACGACCTGCTCGTCGAAGTCACGGCGCGCAGCCTGGGCGGCCACCCGCCCATCCTGGATTGCGCTGCGAGCCGAGTCGGCCACGCGGGTGACGTCCTCGACCAGGATGCCCGGCAGGTCGGCGACGACGTCCGCCAGGGGCATCCCACGATCCTTCGAGACGGTGCGCACGCGCAGCAGCACGCCGGCCGTGGCCGCGCCGAGCGTCGCGCCGAGGATGCCGCGCAGCACGCTCATGCCGGGGCTCCCGTCGGGGTCGGTTCGGCGGGCACGTCGTCGACGTCGTCCGCCGCCGCGTCCGGATCGGCGACGCGGCGTCGGAAGCTGCGCGCGGCCTCGGCGGCACCGGCGACCGTGGTGGACACGGCCTTCACGGGCTCGGTGATGGCGTGGGAGACGGCACGGACGGTGGTGTCCAGCGACTCGGTCATGTCCACGGCGCTGTCCATCATCACGTCGACCTTGCCGAGCTGGTCGTTGACGCGGTCCATGCTGACCCCGGCCTTGACCATGATCGGCACGACCTCGTCGACCGTGCGGTGCAGGTCTCGCTCGAGGCCGCGCAGGATCCGCCCGACGCGCCACAGCGCGTAGGCCAGGCCGACCCCGCCCAGCGCGAACAGCAGCGCGAGGCCGAGCCACATGATCGCCTTCGCCTGGTCCCCGTCCACCCCGCGGTACCCCTCGCCGTCGCCCTGCCCGTTCCGCTCGCCAGCCTAGCTGCCCGGGTGCGCGACCGCCACCACCGGGTCGCGCAGGATCCGCCCCGTGCCGACCACGACGTCGTCGCGGTCGTACAGCACGGCCACCTGGCCCGGCGCCGGGGCCCGCTGCGTCTGCGCCAGCTCGAGCGTCGCCGTGCCCGGCTCGGTGCCGTCGTGGACGCGCACCGGCGTGGCGCCGCCGCGGGAGCGGTAACGCAGCTGCACCCGCAGGTCGGCGGGTGGATCCGGGTGGTGCCAGCGCACGTCGCCGAGCGACACGCGCGTTCGCTCCAGCGCGGGGCTGGCCGGGCCGACGAGCACCCGACCGCTCGCCGGGTCGACGTCGTGGACGTACAGCGGGCTGGCCGCGGCGACCCCGATCCCCTTGCGCTGGCCCGGGGTGAAGCGGGCGACGCCCGTGTGCGACCCGACGACCCGGGGCGCCGTGCCGTCGCCGGCGTCGAGCACGATCTCCCCCGGGGTGCCGAGCGCGCCCGCACGGGCGAGGAAGTCGCGGTAGTCGCCGCCGCCGAGGAAGCAGACCTCCTGGCTCTCGGGCGTGTCGGCCTGCTCCAGGCCCAGCTGCGCAGCCTCGGCACGCACCTGCGGCTTGCGGTCGAACCCGAGCGGGAAGGCGAGGCGCTCGAGGGTCGCGGGCGCGACCTGCGCGAGCATGTAGGACTGGTCCTTGCCCTCGTCCACCCCGCGTGCCAGCAGCGCCACCCCGTCGCGGCGCACGATGCGGGCGTAGTGCCCCGTCGCCACGCGGTCGGCGCCGAGCACGTCGGCGAGGCGGACGAGCTCGTCGAGGCGGAAGTCGCCGTTGCAGCGCACGCACGGGTTGGGCGTCTCGCCCTTGGCGTACTCCTCCACGAACGGCACGACCACGTCGCGGGCGAAGGCGTCGCGCAGGTCGATGGACAGGTGCGGGAGGCCGGCGCGGTGACACGTGGCGCGTGCGCGGCGTACCGAATCGGGGCTGCAGCAGGCCGCCTCCGGGTCGGGGGCGCGCGGGTCGATCCAGAGGCGGAGCGTCACGCCCGCGACGGTGGCCCCGGCCCCCTCCTCCTGCGCGATGCGGTGCAGCGCGACGGCGGAGTCCACCCCGCCGCTCATGCCGACGAGCGCACGCACGCGGCCGGCGGGGTCGCCGATCGCAGGCGCGATGTCGGGACGGTCCGCACCGAAGCCGGCTGGGGCCTCACGCATGCGGGCGAGGCACCACCGGCCGAGCGCGTGGTGGAAGCCGTCCTCGACCACGAGTGCCCGCTCGCGGTCCTCGTCGTCCATCTCCGCGAAGGAGGGGTGCAGCGTGCCGAGCCCGAGCCGGGCGGCGTCGACCAGGCCCAGCCCGCGGGCGGCCTCGCACAGCGCGCTGGCGGTGGCGAAGGCGCTCGCGCGCCCGCGCACGCGTGAAGAGCACGACCGGATCGTGCCGTCGGCGTCGACCTCGAGCAGGAAGCGGGCCACCACGCCGCAGGAGCCCCCGGCGCAGCCCTCGGCCGCCTGGGCGCCGACGCCGACCTGCCAGCCATCGCCGAGGGCGGGGTCGCGCAGGTGGTCCGACAGGCTCCGGTGCATGTGCGCCAGCGTACCTGTCACCGACGCCGGTCGCGCCGCGTGTGTCGGGTCAGACGACGGGTGTGGCGGCGGCCGCGTCGATCGCGGGCGTGCCGGGCGGCGTGCCGGCGAGCGGCGTGGTCGTCGTGTCCTTGACCGTGCCCCCGCCCGCGACCACTGCGGCATCGCTGAGGGCGGAGCCGGCGGCCGGCACGTCCTCGCTGCCGACCTTGCACGGCTTTGCCGTCGCGGCGCGGTCGAGCTGGTAGCCGATCAGCTGGTAGTCGACGAAGCTCGTCCAGAACGTCTCGATCCGGCCGGACCGGTCGACGATCGCGACGCCCGGCGTGGAGAGCAGGCCCAGCTTGGAGGGCAGGTCGCCGAACTGCTTCACCTGGCTGGGCGTGTACATCATCGTCACGAGGTTCTTGCGGCCCTGCGCAGCGAGCTTGGCCTGGGCCACGAGCGCGTCGTCGAGGTCCGCGCCGGGCTGGTACAGCACGACGAGGATCGACTTGTCACAGTGCGCCTTGGCGAACTTCTTGGGCGTGATGGCGCTGATCTTGACCAGGTCGCCGGGCTTGGCGTCGGCCTTGGAGATCTCGTTGACCGTGGGCTGGTCGGCGTCGGACACGGTGGAGCCGGGCGTCGTGGCCGGCGCGGTCGTGGCGGGCTCGTCGCCCGTGTTGAGCAGGGCGGTCGGGTCGGCGGCGCCGCAGCCGGAGGCCAGGACCGCGAAGGCGAGCACGGCGACGCCGGAGACGGCGGCGCGGCGAACGCGCGAGGAGAAGAAGCGACCCGGCCCGAACGAACGTGCAGACGCTCGTGAGGACCTGCCAAAGCAGGTGGGTGACCTGTCGGACGAAGCAAGGCCGCGGCCGAACTCGGTCTCCCGATCGTGAAGTGTTGGCCCTTCGACGGTGTGCTCCGCTCGCCGGGCCGGGTCTGCACCCACCATAGCAGCGGTCTGCGCCACTGGCCATGGTCCGTGGATGGATTCGATCGGGTGGGACATGGGGTTCCTCACTCGGCTGGAGCGAACGGGTTGCGGTCGTCGTCCGCCGGAGCCGCGGTCACGACGGCCGTATCGGCAGGTGCGGTGGAACCTGTAGTGGACGCGGCATCGCCGGAAGCAGCGGCTGCGGCGCCGGCGAGGCCGGTGGCGCCCGCGTCGGAGACGGCCGTGCCCGGCGTGGGCGGCAGGCCGGCGGGGGCTGCGGGTGGCGTGGCTCCCGGCTTTACCTTGGTGGCGCGGACCTTCGCGGCACGCGTCTTGGCGAGGGCGGCGGCCCGGGCCTTGGCGGCCTTCGCCTGGGCGGGCGTGGGCTTCACCTTCGCCTTGGTGGTGCCGGCGGGCGGCACCGTGACGGGCGTGACCGGGGTCTGCGCGGCGGCCGGTGCGACCTGCGTGGCGTCACCGCGCGAGGAGACGACCTTGAACCCGGCGTACCCGGCGATCACGGCGCACAGCACGATCGCGACGACGGCCGGCAGGCCGACCTGCACGCGCGGCTGCTCGGCCAGCTGGGCGTCGCCGCCGGGGTGGGCTGCCGCGAACGTGGAATCGATGTCGCTGCCGTCGGCCGGTGCGACCTCACGCGGGCGGCGCGAGAAGCTGCGTCGGCGTGGCTTCGCCCGGGCGGAGTCGTCACCCTCCGGACCCCAGTCGAAGCCGCGGTCGGGCTCGAAGGCGACGGAGGCGTCGTCGATGGTCGCGCCCGCTGCCGCGGCGCCGGCGACGGCCTCCGCTGCGGTGACGGGTGCGGGTGCGGTGTCGACGAGGGGAGCGGCCGGCGCGGGGGGCATGGCCTGCTCGGCCTCCCCGAACGCGGCGGCGAAGGACGGGACGGCGGGAGCCGCGGGCGGACCAGCCGGCATGGGCGCCGGAGGCTGGGGCGCGACGGCCGGAGCCGGTGCTGCGAGGGCGGGGCCGGCAGGTGCCGGCGGCGCCGGGGCCACCGCGGCGGGGGCCGGTGGTGCGGGCTGGACGGGCAGCTCGGCCCACACGTCACCGGCGGCGTCGGGCGCGGGTGCGCCCATCGCGGGTGCAGCCACGAGCGGCGCGGGGGCGACGGCGGGGGCGACAGCCAGGGGCGGGAACACGTCGGCATCGGTCGGCGCGAAGCCGAGGGCGGGCGCAGTGACGGGGGC
>JAOPYS010000217.1 GCA_025964465.1 Thermoleophilia bacterium | reverse complement strand
GCCGCAACGGCCGCCCCCGCGCAGGCCGCGACCGGCGCCGCGATGACCGCGCCACCCAACAAGATGAAGACGATCCTCACGAAGGTCGCGATGTTCGGCGCGATCGGCGCAGCGGTGGGATTCGGCGCGAGCTTCCTGCCGCTCCCGTTCATCGGCGGCCTCGCCGCGCCGGTCATCGCGGCCATCGGCGGCGGCATCGGCGCGCTGGTCGGGCTCTTCGTCGGCAACAAGCAGGCGGCGGCGGAGCAGGCGGCGTACGAGCAGTCGACGGCCGCCGCCACCGCCGGCCCCACGCCGGGTGCGACCGGCGGAGTCACGTCGGCCACGACGCCAGCGGGCGCACCGGCGCCGGCCGGGACGACGGGTCCCGGCGAGGCCGAGGGCGTCGAACCCGACGGCGCACCACGCCCCGCGACCTACACGGTGCGGAAGGGCGACTGCCTGAGCACCATCGCCGACAAGTACGACCTCACGTGGCAGGACCTCTACAAGGCCAACCGCACGCGCGTCGGACCCGATCCCGACCTGATCCACCCGGGGCTGCGCCTGAGCATCCCCGCCGCCTAGCCGTCAGTCGTCGGAGGTGACGGTGCCCGACGCCGCGAGCTCCGGCCGACCGACGCCGCGGTGCGCGGGCAGGTAGTAGCTGGAGGCGTACTCGGCGACCATCCGCGAGGCGTCGAACTGCGGCCCGAGGGTCGCGATCGACTCCTTCATCATGTGGATCCAGCGGCGCGGCAGGCCGTCGGCATCGCGGTCGTAGTAGGTCGGGATGACCTGCTGCTCCAGCACCTCGAACAGCGCGTCGGCATCGGCCTGGTCCTGCACGGCGTCGTTGGAGTCGACCCACTCGCCGCCGATCGCGAACCCGACCTCGGGCGTGTAGCCCTCCGCCCACCAGCCGTCGAGGATGGAGACGTTGAGGCCGCCGTTCTGCGCGGCCTTCATGCCGCTGGTGCCGGAGGCCTCCATCGGGCGGCGCGGCGTGTTCAGCCACACGTCGACGCCCTGCACGAGCCGTCGCGCGAGCACGATCTCGTAATCCTCGAGGAAGGCGATGCGGCCGTGCGCGCGCGAGTCGCGGCTGTAGCCGACCACCTGCTGGATGAGGTCCTTGCCACCCGTGTCGGCAGGGTGCGCCTTGCCGGCGAGCAGGATCTGCACGGGACGGTCCTCGTCGCCCACGAGGCGCGCGAGGCGCTCGGGATCGGAGAACAGCAGCCCTGCGCGCTTGTACGTCGCGAAGCGCCGCGCGAACCCGATGGTGAGCACGTCGGGGCGGAAGCGCCAGTCCTCCGGGCGCGCACCGGGCTGCGCCAGGAACCGACGCACGCCGGTCTCGAGCAGGCGCTCCTTGCGGTTACGGCGCACGTCCCACAGCTCGCGGTCGTCGATGTCGCGGACCTTCTCCCAGCCCTGCTCGTCGAGGCTCGCGCCGAGCTTTGCGCCGGCACGACCGAGCAGCTCGCTCAGCTCGTGGCTCAGGAAGGTGCGTGCGTGCGTGCCGTTGGTCACGTGACCGATCGGCGCGGCGGGCGAACCCTGGTTCGCGTCGATGACGCGGCCCCACATCTCGCGCGAGACCTCGCCGTGCAGGCGCGACACGCCGTTGGCCTGCGCCGAGGTGCGCAGCGCGAACGGGGTCATGCCGAAGCCCCACGACTCGGAGCTGCCGAACTTCTCCATCTCGTCGAACGGGATGCCTGCGCGCTCGCTGAAGTCGCCGAGGTAGCGGCGCACCAGCTCGGGGTCGAACACCTCGTTGCCGGCCGGCACGGGTGTGTGCGTGGTGAACACGGTGCTCGAGCGCATGCGCTGCACCGCGTCCTCGAACGACACGCCGCTGGAGCGCAGCTCGCGCAGGCGCTCGAACTGCATGAAGGCGGCGTGGCCCTCGTTCATGTGCCACACCGTCGGGCTGTGGCCGAGCGCGCGCAGTGCACGCACGCCGCCCACGCCGAGCAGGATCTCCTGGCGGATGCGCTGCTCGCGGTCGCCGCCGTAGAGGCTGTCGGTGACGCGCTTGCCCCACGCGGAGTTGCCTTCCACGTCGGTGTCGAGCAGGTAGAGGCGGACCCGCCCGACGCGCGCGCTCCACACCTTGGCGCGCACGGGCTCGCCGGCCAGCTCGACCTCGACGGTCAGCGGCAGGCCGCTCGCGTCGGTGCGCAGCGACAGCGGCATGTCGGCCGGGTCGTTGATCGGGTAGCGCTCCTGCTGGGCGCCGAAGTCGTCGATCGCCTGGCGGAAGTAGCCGTGCTTGTAGAGCAGGCCGACGCCGACGAGCGGCAGGCCCAGCTCCGAGGACGCCTTGAGGTGGTCGCCCGCGAGCACGCCGAGGCCGCCCGAGTAGATCGGCAGGCTCTCGTCCACGCCGAACTCCGTGGAGAAGTACGCGACGAGCATGTCGGTGCCCTCCGCGTCGGCCGGCGGGGACCACCAGCCACCACCCGTGCTGGTCTCCGAGCGCAGCGCGCGCTCGGCGCGGTCGAGCGCCTCCTGGAACTGCGGGGAGGAGCCGGCGGCGCGCAGCGTCTCGTCGCCCACCTTGGCCAGCATGGCGCGCGGGCTGTGGTGGACGCGGTCGAACGTCGCCTCGTCGAGGAGCACGAACGGCGTGCGCATCTCGTGGCGCCATCCGTAGGCGAGGTTGGCGGCGAGGGCGCCGAGTCGGCGGCGGAGGTCAGCTGGATCGATCGTCTGCATTCGCGGATCCTACGCAGAATGCCTGCGTGCACGCGAAAGTGCCTCGATCGGCTAGCTCACGGCGGTGTCCGGGAGGGTGTCGCCGCCGGGCCCGTCGAGCCGTTCGCGCGCCTCGGTCGGGGTGACCGTCCGGGCCTCGAGGGGGGCCGGTCCCACCATCGCGTCGCGGATCACCACGCCCGCGGCGGGCGCGAAGCGCTCCATGATGAACAGCACGCGGTCGAGCCGGTACCACGGGCGCACGACCACGCGCGTGACGGCGGTGGCGAGTGCGTCGAGCGCGCGCCCCTGACGCAGGCCGGCGAGGCGGCGGATCCACCGCGGCATGGTGGCCACGATGGTCCATGAGCTCACGGTCCACAGCAGCGAGAGGTACCGCGCACGCGGGTTGTAGCCGGGGCGCAGCAGGTAGAAGAAGAGGCGGCGGCCGCCCTCGCCCAGTGCGAGCGCGGGGCGCACGCGCGCGAAGTAGGCGCGCACCTCGTCGCGCGAGCGCGGCACGTCCTCCACGTTGATCGGCTGCAGCTCGGCGGCGACGGCGCAGTCGTGCCAGTACTGCGTCTCCTCGGCGGCGGTGAGCGGCCCCGGGCCGAAGCGCTCGTAGCAGTAGAGGATGGAGTGCCACGCGGTGACGTGGATCCACAGCTGGCTGTCCGGGTCGTTGGCCGAGTAGGTGCGCCCGGTGACCGGGTCGGTTCCCGTGACCTGGTCGTGGATGCGCATGAGCATCCGCGAGGCCTCCACCGCGGAGCGCCCGTCGCCCATGATGATCGTGAGGAAGTACTGCGCGGTGCGTTCGAAGCGACGCGCCGGGTTGGTGTAGACGCCGCGCATGTCGTTGACCGCGGCGCTCAGGTGCGGGTCGAGCGCCTCGAAGGTCACCGCGCGCTGGAAGCCGAGCATCGCGGTCGGGGCGGTCCACACGCGCCACGTCACCGAATCGGGGCCGAAGAACCCGTGGTCCTCGCGCGGTCGCCGTGCCGTCCTCGATCCCATGCCGTTCCCCCTTCGCGTCGATCCCCTCGCTTCGATCATCGCATGGCGACCCACGACGCGAGTGCCTGCCCGCCGTCGCGCATGAGGCGGTCGTGGTTGCGGCGCAGCAGCGGGCCGAGCACCGGGCCGAGCAGCCGCAGCCAGCGACGCTGCGCGCGGACGTCCCAGGTGTAGGTGATGGTCGTCGGGCCGCGCGGGTCCGGCTGCACGAGCCGCCAGGTCCCCGCTCCGACCAGGTCACCCTCGACCGTGCCGGCCAGCAGGTGGGGGCGGCGCACGGCCGTGGCCGTGCCCTCGAAGCGCAGCCGATAGCCGCGGGAGCGCCAGACGTAGCGGCCGCGCCCACCGATCCCCTCGGGGCCGAGCGGCGCCAGTTCCTCCATGCGCTCGGCGCCGGGCCACCACTCGGGCCACCGCTCGTAGTCGCGCAGCGCGTCGAACAGGCGATGGATGGGCGCGTCGATCACCCACGTGGTCTCGAAGTGCCACATGCCCCCCTCCTCCCCACTATGAGGTAGATATTCCCCCTGGGCGGGACACACGCCGGGACAGTGGGAGCAGGATGGAGCACATGGGACTCGGTGCACTCACGGCCCGACTCGCCGCGACCGCGGAGGAGCCGGCGCCGCTCGACCGCGCGCTGCGCCAAGCCGCCGTGGCGCTGCTGCTGCGTGAGGATGCGGGCGGCGCGGGCGCCGAGCTGCTGCTGATCCGGCGCGTCGAACGCGACGGCGACCCGTGGTCGGGGCACCTCGCGCTGCCGGGCGGCAAGGTGGATCCGCAGGACGGATCGTTCGAGGAGGCCGCCCGGCGCGAGACGATGGAGGAGGTGGCCATCGACCTCGGTGCGGAGGGAGTGCGCTTCGTCGGCGCGCTGCCGGCGACCCACCCGCGGCGCCACGGGCTGCCGATCTCGACGGTGCAGCCGTTCGCGTGGTGCGTGGGGCGCGACGTGGTGGCGATCCCGAGCGAGGACGAGGTCGCTGCGGCCATGTGGGTGCCGCTCACCGACCTGCGCGACGAGGCCAACGCCGTCGAGCACGTGCTCGGCGCCCGCACCTTCGCCGGCATCACCGTCGGCACGGACGTGCTGTGGGGCATGACGCTCGGCATCCTCGCCCCGCTGCTCGATCGCGCCGAACCGCGTCGCTGAGCCTCGTCCGACCGTCCCGGTGTGCGGCCCGCTGAGGGGGCCGATCTACCTCATACTCGCGAGGGGGGAGGGGCGGGTCAGGGGGTGGCGGTGAGGACGAGCGCCGGGAAGGGCTCGAGCAGCGTGGCGAGGGGGCTGCCGGCGGCTTCGACGGCCTCGCCCGTGACGAGGTGGCGCCAGGCGATCGGCGCATCGTCGGGCAGCTGCAGCGGGGCGGAGGAGTCGGCGGAGAACCCCGGCAGCGGCACCGCGACGAGCGCCCAGGCGCCCTCGTGGGACCGGGCGAAGGCGAGCGTGCCGGGCGCCTCGCAGCGCACGGGCACGTACGCGCCGTGCGCGAACAGCTCGGGGTGCTGGCGTCGCGCGCGCAGCATCGCCGACACGAGCCGCAGCTTGTCGGGGGCGTCCTCCGTGTCCAGCAGCGCGTCGAGGCGCGCGTGGTCGACCGGTCGGCGGTTGTCGGGGTCGACCAGCGCGAGGAACTCCACCTCGCTGCCCTGGTAGACGTCCGGGAACCCCGGCGCGAACAGCCGCAGCGCCGTGGCCGCGAGCGAGTTGCGCCGCCCGTGCTCGACGATTCGCTCGACGACCGCCTCCACCTGACCGCTCGTGCGCAGGCGCTCCCCGAAGGCGAAGACGCTGGCCTCGTACGCCTCGTCCGGGTCCGTCCAGCTCGTGCGCAGCTTCTCCTCGCGCATCGCCTTGCGCATGTACTCCTCGAGCCGCTCCGCGTCGAGCGGCCACGCGCCGACCAGCGTGGAGGCGGCGAGCCAGCCGTCGTTCGGGTCCGGGGCGTCGAACTCCTCCAGCCAACGCTCGAGCGTCTCGGACCACTCGTCCGGCTCCTCGGTCAGCACGAGCATCCGCGAGCGCACGTCCTCGCTGCGCTTCGTGTCGTGCGTGGAGCTCGCGTTCATCGA
>JAOPYS010000201.1 GCA_025964465.1 Thermoleophilia bacterium | reverse complement strand
CGAGCAGCGCCAGCCGCGGCGACAGCGACTCGACCAGGCTGACCGCCTCGCTGCCGTTGGCGGCCTCCCCCACGACGAGGATCTCCGCCTGGGCGAGGCGCATGCGCAGGATCTCGCGCATGAGCGGGTGGTCGTCGGCGATCACGCAGGTCGGCTGGCCGGTCATCGCGCGATCCTCACGGTCACCCGCAGGCCGCCGCCCGGACGGTTCTCGGCGTACGCGCCACCGCCGTGGGCGACCGCGCCGGCGTTCACGATGGCGAGGCCGAGTCCGGTACCGTCCCGCACCTCCTCCGTGGCCCCCCGGTAGTAGGGCTCGAACACCCGAGCGATCTCCTCGGGATCGATGCCCGGCCCGTCGTCGTCGAAGGCGATCGACCAGTGCGTCTCGGATTCGCTGCACGAGATGCAGACGCGCGGCACCCCGTCCGGCGTGGCGGCGTGCCGCCGCGCGTTCTCGAGGAGGTTGCGGATCATCTGCATCATCGTGGGACGGTGCGCGAGGACGTCGTCGGGCAGATCGCCGATCTCGGCGTTCATCCCCGGGATGGTGTCGGCCACCTCGCGCACAAGCTCGCCGAGGTCGAGGGGAAGGAAATCGATCGTGTCGCAGACCTGGAACAGTGAGGAGACATCGCTCAGGAGGGTGATCGTCTGGTCCACGCACCGGGCCGCGAGCTCGAGCACGCGGGTGCGGTCCTCGGCTGACTGCCCGTCCATCTCCATCGCCTGGCGCACGAGCGAGCCCGCCATGGCCACCGGGCCACGCAGGTCGTGGACGATCGCCTGGTGCGACAGCGCCAGCGAGACGCGCGTGACCTCCTGGGTCGCCTCCGCCTCGATGCGCTCCTCGATGTCGCGGATGATCATGCAGGCGCCGGTCATGGTCCCGAACTGGTCCTGCAGCGGCGAGGCGGTGAGCGACACCGCGAGTCGGCTGCCGTCCTTGCCGAGGCGCTGGGTCTCGTAGTGCGCGACGTACTCGCCGGCGTGTACGCGTGGCAGCACGTCCTGCTGCAGGCACCGTGTGTCGATCGGCAGCACCGTGTCGACGTGGCTGCCCATCACCTCGACCTGGGGGTAGCCGAACATGGTCTCGGCCGCCGGGTTCCAGCTGATGATGCGGCCGCGCAGGTCGCTCGCCACGATGGCGTCCTGCGAGCCCCTGACGATCGATCCGAGCAGGTTGTCACCCGAGGTGCCGAGCGGTGACATCGTTGTTCCGTCTGCGGTGGGCATCTGTGTCCATCCCAGTGGTTGGCTCTCGTTCCAGACAGGTATCGCCTAATTCGTGCAACTTCATCTCACCAATTCGGGGGAATGTGCGATGTCTCCCCAAGGGGGGAGCGCCCCCTCCCCCGGATGGGGGATGCCGACCGGCGGGCGCCGCCGATATGACCTGTGGCATGAGAGGAGGCGGTGATGAGCGACGGATCGGCTGACCCGCGACTGCGCTGCGTGCTCGCCGACGACGTCGTCGTCCTGCGAGACGTCACCCGCATGCTCGTGGAATCGCTCGGGTGGGCCGAGGTGTGCGCCGAGGCTGACGACGGCGCCGCCGCGCTCGCCGCGCTCGAGGCGCTCAGACCGGACATCGCACTGCTGGACCAGCGCATGCCGGAGCTGACCGGGTTCGAGGTGGCCGCCCGCGTGCGCGAGCTCGGCATCCCGATGGCGATCATAGTGTTCTCCGCCTTCGAGACGGAGGGCAACCTCGCGCTGGCCCGGCAGCTCGACGTCGACTTCGTGAGCAAGCTGGACGGTGTGCCTGCGCTCGTCGCGGCGCTCCAGCGCGCTCGCACCACGCTCCGGACCCCCGTCGCGTGACGAGCCCCGCGGAGCCGTCCGTCTCCGACCTGCGCGCCGCGGCAGAGGCCGCGAACCGCCGCGCCGAGCAGCTCGGCTCGGCCCTGCTCGAGACACGTCGCATCCTGGACCACTCCCAGGACGCCCTCATGGTGCTCGACGACGAGCGGCGCTACGTGAGCATCAACCGCGCTGCCTCCCGCATGTTCGAGCGCGCGCCGCACGAGATCCTCGGGCGGACGTTCGAGACCGTCCTCGGCTTCGGTGAGGACATCGCCGCGGTCGAAGCCACCTGGGCAGGGCTGCTCGCCGCGGGCTCCCTCCGGACGGACTGGACCGTGCGGCTACCTAGCGGCGCCGAACTCGTGCTGGACGTCACCGTGACCGCGAGCTACCAGCCTGGTCGCCACCTCGTCGCGCTCCGCGACGTCACCGCCGCCCGACGCGACGCCACCGAGCTCGCCGCGCGCGAGACCCGACTGCGATTCCTCCTCGAGGAGATCGAGCGCGTGCGCGATGACGAGCGCCGTCGCCTCGCGGCCGACATCCACGACCAGTCCCTGCAGCACCTCATCGCGGCACGGATGTCACTCGGCGTGGCCGACCAGCTCGGCCCGACCGACGGGGTCGCCATGTACGCACGAGCGGGCGAGCTGCTCGACGGCGCGGTGCTCGCCACCCGTGAGCTGCTGCAACGGCTCGCGCCCCTGCACACCGAGCACCGCTCGCTCGAGGAGACCATCGCGGCCCAGGTCGGCGAGCTCGCCGACCTGCACGGAGTGACGATCGCCGTCGACCTGGACGTGCCGGTCACCCTGACGGAGGAACGCCGGCTGCTCGTGTCGCGCATCCTCGGCGAGGCGGTGGTGAACGCCTGTCGCCACTCCGGCTCGAGTCGGATCCGGGTCGACGGGCGCGTCGAGCACGGCACCGTTCGCCTGCACGTGGGCGACGATGGCTGCGGGTTCGACCCGGAGGCGCTCGAGGCGGGTGTCGTGGGGCTGCAGCTGATGCAGGAGCGCATGGTCGCGCTCGGCGGCGAGCTGCGGTTGCGCAGCGAGCTCGGCGGCGGCACCGACGTGACCATGACCGTGCCGCTCCGCTAGACGACGGGCGGACGGGCTGGCCGTCAACGCGCGCGTCAGCCCCGCACCACCGCCACCGCCTGGCGCACGTCCCCCGCCACCGCATCGGCGCCGCAGCGCATCCAGAGGTCGTCCCACGCGGAGAACGCGCCGCCGCCGACGATGATGCGTGCCGGCGAAGCGCTCGCGCGGATGCCGGCGATGAGGGACGTGACCGCGTCGATGTTCTCGACGAGGGTCGCCGAGATGCAGACGATCTCCGGGGCGAACGCGGCGATGGCGTCGACCACGTCGGACTCCGGCGCGTCGGTCCCGAGGTAGCGCACGTCCCAGCCGTCCTGCTCGAGCGCGTCGGCGACGATCTGCGATCCGACCTGGTGGGCCTCGCCCGCCACGCCCGTCACGGTGATGCGCCCCCGCGTGGGGGCGCGGTGCCCGTGACGCATCTGCAGGGCCGACACGACGTGCTGCGTGATCGCCGTCGCCGCGTGCTCGCCGGCGACGCTGAGGGCGCCGCTCGCCCACTTGCGCCCGACGTCGTACTGGGCGGGCTCGATGATGTCCGTGTAGACGTCCATGGTCGTCGCGCCTCCCTCCAGCGCGGCGAGCACCACGTCCATCGCGCGATGCCGGTCGCCGGCGAGCTGGGCGTCGTGGTACTCCGACAGGTGCCGCGTCTCGGTCTGCTCCGTCATGTCGTCAGCTCCGTCCAGGCCTGCGTGAGTGCTGCGAGGGTCGCGTCGAGGTCGACGTCCGAGCCTGGCGCGCGAGCTGCGCGCAGGTCGTCGCACGCCGCTCGGAAGACGCGCATCGGGCCGAGCCGCTGCAGCGCGCCGAAGATGCCGGTGAGGTCGTGCGCCAGCCCGGCGGCTGCCTCGAGCACGTCGTCGGGCAGAGCCGGGGCGGCGACGATCTCGCGGAGCTGGGCGACGAGCGCCCCCACGTCGTCGACGATCTGGTCGCGCCGTGCCAGCCACAGCGCCTCGAGCATCGCGTCCACGTCAGGAGCCGTTCCGGGGGTGGCATCCATCACGCCACCAGCTGTTCGCGGATCGCCGCGGCGACGAGGCCCGACCGCCCGTCGACGTCGAGCTTCAGCTGGAGGTCGGCCACGAGCTGGCGCACCGTCCGGGCCCGCACGCCCTCCGCCGATGCGATCTGCTTGTCCGACGCACCCGCGACCAGGCCCCGGAGCACGGTCAGCTCCCGGGCAGAGAACATCGCGGGCGGCGCCCCGAAGGCGGCCCCCGTCATGAGCGGGTCGAGGTAGCGACGCCCTGCAGCCACCGCCCGCAGTGCCTCGGACACGACCTCCTGCGTCGAGCTCTTGCCGATGAACCCGTAGGCCCCGGCTGACATCGCGCGGCGCAGGGTCAGCGCGGAGCCGCGCGCCGTGAAGACGAGCGATCGGGTCTGCAGGCCGGCGGCGGCGAAGCGCTCGAGCACCTCGATGCCGTCGAGGCTCGGCATCGAGATGTCGATCACCGCGACGTCGGGTCGCAGCTTCGTCGCGAGCTCGACGGCCATCGCGCCGTCGTGCGCGACGGCCACGATCTCGAACCCGACCGCCTCCACGCGCATCCGCACGATCTCGACCATCATCGGGTGGTCGTCCGCGATCAGGCACCGCACGGGGTGGGAGGACATGTGTCAGCGCTCCTTCTGGGGGCCGGAACGCGCCGGCGGGGGAATGGGTGATCGGGAAGCTGCATCGGCGACGTGGGTCATGAACGCCTCGGTCGACCACGGTCGCACCACCATCCGTGGCACTTCCACAAGCCCGGATCGCGCACCGAGCGGGCGGTACCGCTCGGGTGTGGTCATCGTGAACGCGACCTCGAACCTGGACGTGACGATCCCTTCGTTTGCACGCTGGACGCTCGCGTCGTTGCTGTACCCGCGCTGGCCGTAGGCACCATAGGGGTACGCGAACGCCGACACCGGGCCGCCCGCGAGGCGCGCGGCCGCACTGCGCGCCGCGGCGAACTCGCGGGACGCTCGCGCTGCGTACGACCGCGGTGCCTCGAACCGCGATCCGTTCCAGCGCACCGCGGACAGGTAGGGCATGGCTGGGTCCGACTCGGATGCCGATGCGCGGATCCGCATGTCAGGGCGCGACGATGCGGCCCCGATGCTCCACCCGTCGTGCACGAGCCTGCGCACCTGCCGGTCCGACATGTTCTGCACCGGCGACTCCCGGTACGCGCCACCGCGCACGAAGATGGTGGCCGGGTAGCCATGCCGCCGCAGCACGGGGGCGGCGTTGAGCGCGAGGTCCTCGCTGGCGCCGTCGAACGTGATCAGCACCGCGTTGCGCGGCAGCTTCGCACCGTGCAGCCGCCACGCCACGAGCTGTTCGAGGGAGACGGGGTGCGCGCCCGCGTCGTGGAGCACCTCCACCTCGCTGGCGAACTGGCGGACGGAGATCCGTGGCTGCGTCGTGAAGTGCCCGTCGCCGATCCTCGGGTAGGCGAGCACCACGACGCGGTCGTCGTAGTGCAGCAGCCCGCTGCTCGCGCGGGTCCGCTCGATCGGGGTCAGCACCGCGGCCGGCGGCGCGACGACGGCGCGAGTCGCCCGCAGCGCCAGCATGCTGCCGGTCGGGTCGTACAGCCCGAAGGCGAGGAACGGCAGGAGGCTGAGCGGGAGCGCGAGCGCGCTGGTCACGCGCATGCGCAACGAGTCCGCGGACTGCACGATGCCGGGCGCGCTCGCCCGCAGCACGGTCGCGTCGGGGTCGTCGGGCTCGCCCGACCCCGCGACGTAGTCACAGATGTGGAACGGCACGCTCGTGTCGGTCGTGCCCGCGGAGCGTGTCCCCCACAGCGTGCGGCGCAGCGTCACGATGGCGTAGTAGGTCTGCCAGAGCAGCACTGTGGCGTAGAGCACGGAGAAGCCGATGCCCGTCCACCAGTCGGCCGACCGCGTGCGCACCTTGTAGTACAGCGCGTAGACCAGGGCCATCGCGTAGACGCCGACGAGCCACATGATCGGCGGGATGCCCCCGTGGCTGCGCACCAGGAGCGTGTGGGCCACGACCAGCGGCGCCACCAGCGGGAACACCACGGAGCAGACGACCGGCAGCGACACGAGCGGGTTGCGGCGCCAGATGAAGCGCAGGGCGATCAGCGACTCCCTGACCCAGCTCTTCTTCCACCGCGTCTGCTGCACGAGGAACCCGTGGAGCCGGTCCGGCACGACCGTCACGCAGCGCGCCGTCGACTGGTACACCGTGCGGTACCCGCCCGCGAGCACCATGTTTGTGAGCGCCCGGTCGTCCCCGAAGGTCGCCTCCTGCCCGAGGAAGGTCTGGCGCTCCCAGCGCGGCAGCACCTCGAGGATGCGGTCGCGGCGATAGGCGGAGAAGCAGCCCGACGCGCAGGTGACGGCGCCGAACACCGACTCGGCCCCCTTCACCACACGGAACGCGACGTAGTAGCGCACCTGCTGCAGCCGCGCGAGCAGCCCCGCGTCGCGGTTGGCGACGTCCGCGTGGCCCGTGACGATGCCCACGCGCGGGTCGGCGAAGGGCTTGACCACCTCGAGCATCGCGTCCGCGTCCAGCCGCGAGTCGCTGTCGACGAAGCAGATGATCTCGGACTCCGACGCCCGCATCCCCGCGGCCATCGCGGCGCGCTTGCCGCGGTTGCGCGAGAACTGCATGGCGCACACGTTCGGGTGCCGTCGCGACGCCTCGAGGACCTGCTCCCAGGTGTCGTCGGTCGAGCCGTCGTCGACGACCACCACCGACAGCCGGTCGCGCGGGTAATCGAGGGCGAAGATCGAGTCGATCGTCCGGCCGATCCCCTCGGCCTCGTTCATGCACGGGATGACGACTGCGACGGTGGGCGGGTCGACCGCCTCCCGCACGGGTCGGTACCACAGGCTCAGCACGAACCGGAAGAGCAGGTAGGACGTGACACACGCCCCGTAGCCACCCAGCAACGGAGCGTCGCGGAGCGAGGGGAGGAACACCGCCACGATCGTGGCCACGAACCCGATCACGAGCACGAGGTACGTCAGGTCGATCGCGCGTGACACCCACTCACGCACGGCTCGCGTCGCGCGCCACGCACGCGTCGCCCGAGTGGGCGCGCGCACGATCGTCGGTGGGACCCAGACCTGCCCCGAGACGCGCTGCACGATCGCGGTGAAGTCGGCGGGCGGGTCGGCGACCGGCTGGACGGGCTGCACGTCATCCGCCGGCGTCGGGTCCGGCACGAGCCGCAGGGTCGGGCGCGGCACGAGCCGCACGCCCCGGAACGCATCGACCGGCCCCGACGGGCACGCGTGCGCGCTGGTGAAGGCGAACGCATCCAGCGGGAACCGCAGCACGGCGGGCAGGGCGGGCTGCGGACCGGGTCGGAGGGCGGCGGCGGGCATGGGCTGTTCGTCGTCGCGTCGGAGGGCCCCGACCACCCCGAATCCGGGTGCCCGGGGGGACCCGTATGGGGGCGTCGCGCGACGTGGCGACCGTGCCGACAGGTGCTGCAGCGACCATCGAGCGGTCGCACCACGCCCCGGAGGTACGACCCATGACCGATGCCACCCCGACGTTGCTCGTCGCGGGCTACGACCCGGACCTGCGGGCCGCGGTCACGTCCTCGCTCGCCCGCACCGGCGCCTGCCGGACCCGGCTCGCGGCGAACGGCACCGCCGTGGCCGAGGCGGTCCGGTTCGACCCGCCGGACGCCGTGGTCGTCGACGCGACTCGGGGCGACACCCTGGCGCTCGCCGCGCTGCGCCACCTGCGCGGACGGGACGGTCGCCGGGGGCTCCCGGTCGTGCTGCTCTCGGACGAGGAGCACAGTGCGGAACGCCGCGAGCTGTACGCCCCGTGGGACGTCTCCGGCGTCGTCACCACGTGGCGCAGCGACGACCTGTCGTCGCACATCGAGTCGCTGACCGGGCTCGACCTGACCGGATCCACCACCCCCATATAGGGGTGTCCCCCGACCCCTTCGCTCGCCGATGATGGGTCGAGACAGCAACCATCCGATCATCGAGGAGTGGCCCCGAGACCATGCAGCACCGGCTCCGCCCCCAGCCCTGGATCCTGGCGGTCGCGTTGACCGCACTCGCGGTCATCGGGTTCGTGGCTGCGCCGAGCCCCGGGTGGCGCGAGGCGATCTCCCTCGCAGCTCGCATCGCGTGCGTCGTGGCCATCGGCTCGGCCCTCCCCCGCCTGGCACCGTGCCACCGCATGTTCGGGTACCTGCTCGCGGCCGCAATGGTGCTCGCCACGACCGGCGACGTCATCTGGACCTCCCTCCTCGGCGGGCCCGACGGAGGCGCACCGTTCCCGTCGGCAGCCGATGGGTTCTACCTGTCCGCGTACGTCCTGACCACGGTGGCGCTCGTCCGCCTGCGACCACCGCTCGCGTCCGACCGTCGTGCGGGCGCGCTCCTGGATGCCATGATCGTCATGACGGCGATCGGCATCCTTTCCTGGGAACTGCTGCTGGACGCCGACATCTCCGCCGACCCCGTGCCCTGGGCGGGCAAGCTCACGAGCGCCGCCTACCCGGCCCTGGGCCTGCTGTGCATCGCGGTGCTGACCTCCATGCTGGCGACGCGCGTCGCCTCCAGGACCATCCTGCTGCTGCTCGCCGCCGGCATCCTCAGCGAGGTCGCCTCCGACACTGCGTACGCACTCGCCAGCGGCGACGGCACGTTCGTCCCCGGGACCGCCATGGACGCCGGCTGGCTGGCCGTGTACGGGTTCGTCGCAGCGGCGCTGCTGCATCCGTGGCTGCGCCACGCACCCGAGGTCCAACGCCCCGCCCCGGAACGCCACCACCTGCGCATGGCCCTGCTGCTGGTCGCGGCGTTCTGCGTGCCGCTCCTGGCCCTGGTGGAGGGCAAGCTCGGCGTCGACATCTCGTACCGCGAGCTGGTCATCGAACCCTCGCTGATGCTCACCCTCGTGTTCATGCGGATGACCGTCATGAACCGGTCGCTGGTGCGCTCCGAGCACGCCCTCGCACGCCGGCACGCCGAGCTGGGCGAGGTCCTCGAGGACCGACGTCGCCTCCTCCACGAGCTGGTGCGCACCGCCGAGCGCGAGAAGACACGCGTGTCGGCGGAGCTGCACGACGGCCCCGTCCAGCGGCTCGCCGCCCTCGGCTACCTGGTCGGGCAGCTCGAGCAGGCCCCGGAGGACGACACGCTCGGGGAGCACGCCGCGCTCGTGGAGGACCTCGTGCAGACGCTGTCGCGCGAGATCGACGGCCTGCGCCACATCATGCAGGACCTTCGCCCCCCTGCCCTCAACGAGCGCGGGCTCGAGGAGGCGATCGAGCTGCACGTCCAGCGCGTGCGCGAGCAGCTCGGCTGGCAGTGCTCGCTCGACCTCGCGCTGATCGAACGCCTCGACCCGGCGATCGAGACCGCCCTGTACCGCGTCGTGCAGGAGGCGCTCGCCAACGCGGCCCGCCACGCGGACGCCGACTCGATCAGCATCACCCTGCGCTCCGACGACCGCCAGGTGCTGCTCGTCGTCGAGGACGACGGGCGCGGCTTCGACCACGCGCGCAGCGCGACCTTCATGGAGGACGGGCACTTCGGCCTCGCCATCATGCGCGAGCGCATCGAGGCCGCCGGGGGCACCTGCCGCGTCGCATCGTCGCCGTCGCGCGGGACACGGATCTCCTTCACCGTACCCACCCGTGCCTTCACCGCGTCGGCGCTGGTCATGGCGTGACATCGCCCGACGGCATCCACGTGCTGGTCGTCGACGACGTCGAGGTCATCCGCACCTCCGTCGGCGCGCTGCTCGCCGCGCACCCGAGCATCCGCGAAGTGACGTTCGCCGAGGACGGGCACGCGGCGATCCAGGCGGTGGCCGAGCGCACGCCCGACGTGGTGCTGATGGACCTGCGCATGCCACGCCTCGACGGCCTGTCGGCGGCCCGCATCATCCGCCGACGGTTCCCCCGGGTGGGCATCGTGATCCACTCGGCGTACGAGCAGGAGACGATGCTCGCCAAGACCGACGAGCTGGACGTCACCTACTTCACGAAGGGCCGGCCCGTCCGCGACCTCGTCGCCGTCCTCGAGGAGACGGTCGCTCGGCGGTCCGTGCTGTAGCCTGCGCCGTTCCGCCCGCCGCCCGACCATCGAGGATCCAGATGACCACGCCCGCCCGCACCGACGTCGCCTCCACCGATTCGCGCTTCACCGCCGACCACTACGTCGTGCGCCAGAAGATCCGGCCGATGGTG
>JAOPYS010000254.1 GCA_025964465.1 Thermoleophilia bacterium | reverse complement strand
CCGCCGTGCCCGCGGCAGGGTTGCCCGGCCCCGCCGGTGCGGGCGAGCCCGGGGCAGCGCGAGGGGCGTCGACCACCGATGAGGACGGAGCGGCCGGTGCGGGGGGCGCGGCCGGCGTGTCATCGACGAAGGGGAGGGTCGTGGGATCGACCACGGGCGGCGGCGGCACGGTCGCCGAGAGCGGGAAACCGGCGAACGGCGTCGCCGGGTCCGTCGGGTGGGGCGGCATCGCGTCGAGGGCGGCGTCCATCGCGGCCTCCGGCGTGGGCACGGGCGGCTCGGCCCAGCTGAACCCGGTCTCGCGGACGGGGGCCGACGGCGCGGCGGGCTCGGGGATCGCGGGCTCGGGAAGCGACGGCTCCACGAACACGGGCTCCGCGAACGCGGGCTCCGAATGCGCGGGCTCCATGGGCAGCGGCTCCGCGGCGACCGACTCGGCGGCGGCCTGCTGGGCCACCTCGGGCGACGGCGGGGAGGCCGGCGGCGCGTCGGGCGGGATCGGGGCATCCGCCCCCACGACCGCCGGGGGCACCTCTACCACAGGCGGTGGCACGGTCACGGGCGGCGGGGGCGGGACCGGGTCCGCGCCCAGCGACGGCGTGTCGATGATGACCGTCTCGGCGACGGCGCTGGCGGCGATGCTCGAGGCGTCGACGATCGGCACGCCCGGCCGCGAGGCCGGGCTCGGCGGTTCGATCACCTGCAGCACGTCCGGCGCCTCGGTGCCGCACGTGGAGCAGTACTGGTCGCCGCGCCGCAGGCCGGATCCACAACGCGCACACGCGCGCGCCTGCGTGAGCGTCGCGAACGATCGCCCGCATACCCCGCAGAAGTTCTGGCCGGGGTAGATCGGCGCGTCGCACTCGCACCGGCCGATCGGCCGCATTCCTGCCGCGTTGGGCGGCGCCAGCTGGAAGAGGCGCTGGTCGACGTGCGCGATCTCGACCTCGACGGCGAGCACCTCCTCGCACTTGTCGAGGAGCAGTTCCTCGCGGAAGCGGTTGCGCTTGTACATCTCGAGCATGAGTCCGCCGAGGTCGCGCAGGGTCGACTCGCGCGCACCCACGAGGCGACGTCGGCGGTCGTGCAGCGGTGCGGCCGCGGTGGCGATGCGCTCGCGTGGCGAGGCACTCGCGCCCTTGCGTCGGCGCTTGCCGGGGGCCTTGCCCGCGCGGCCGGACGTGGCAACACCAGTTCCGGGTCGGCGTCGGGCGTCGGCGCCGGAGGGAGCCCCGGCGGCGCTCGTGGCCGCCGGCGAGGACCCGCCCTGCGAGGCCGTGGCCCCGGGCGTTGCCGCAGCACCGGAGGAGACGCGTCCTCTCGGTGCGCGTCCGCCCTTGCCCTTGCCGATGTTGTCGAGAATGCCCATAGCGATGTGCGCCGGTGATCGACGCGGATCCTCTACCCACCTGCGGCGCCAGCCGACACCTCGCCCCGTCCGCGGGCCCCGCGCCTGTGTGAGCACGGGGCGGCATCCACGCTGCACCTCCGCGCGTAGTACAGTACCGACAAGCGGTACCGATATCGGACGAACCGCACGCAGTACGCAGGATGGAGCACATGGTGGCAGACGCCAACCCGGACCAGGACGACCGCGAGGCCGTCGCAGACCTGCTCTTCCGCATGGGCGCTGCGTTCGACGGCTTCACGTCCCAGATGCGTCGCGCGTTCTCGCTCAACGCGCACGAGCGCCTCGCCATCTCGACCCTGTGGTCGCGCGGGCCGCAGACGATGACCGAGCTGGGCACCTGGATCCCGCTGTCGCGCGCCGCCGTGACCACCCTCGTCGACCGGCTCGAGGACGCCGGGCTCGTGCGTCGCGGCAGCGACGGCTCCGACCGTCGCCGGACCGTGGTGCACGTCACCGACGCCGCGCTGGACCGGATGCGACCGGTGCTCCGACCGTGGGGTCGCGGCCTCGAGGAGATCGTCGCGCGCCGGACGCCCGAGGAGTGGGATACGATCGCATCCTTCCTGGGCGAGTTCGTCACGCTCAACCGGCGTGAGACGGAGATCCTCGCCGAGTTGAGCGACACGCAGATCAAGGCGCTCGCCGTGGATTCGCAACAGGGCTCGGAGGTGACGCGGTGAACGCAGCGGACAAGCGCAGCTGGAGCGACGTCGTCGCGCTCATGCGCCGCGACGTGCGCGAGCTCGGCCGCGAGGTGGGGCAGGCACCACGGTTCCTGCAGCGCTTCACGGCGTCCAGCGATGCACTCACCTCGCAGCTGCGGCGCGGCTGGGGGCTCAACGCCCACGAGATGCTCGCCATCTCGACGCTCTGGGAGTTCGGTCGGATGACGATGACCGACCTCGGCAAGCGGATCCCGCTCTCGCGGGCGGCGGTCACGACGCTCACGGACCGGCTCGAGCGCACGGGCTTCGTCAAGCGCGTGCCGGATCCCACCGACCGCCGTCGCATCCTGCTCGAGGTCACGGAGCGGGTGGAGACCGAGCTGGCCCGCATCCACGGCGCGTGGAACGCCCGCCTGCAGGAGTACGTCGACGGCCTCGACCCCGCGGTGTGGGGGCAGGTCGTGGACGTCCTCGCCGACATCCGGGAGATGGCCCGCGACGAGGCCGAGGAGATGCGGTCGATGTCCACGGAGGAGATCGACAAGCTGGCGGGCGGCGCGGCCAAGCGCGGCACGCGGCGCCGCGACGCGGACATCCCGCCGAGCTGGTGGTGACCCCCGCATCCCAACCGGGGCGAAAGGGTGCAATCCTCTCGCTAGGTTGACGCATCGACGCCCGTATAGTTCACCGCGGTTGGCACGTCGGTGAGCATTTGCTAACCTGATCGGACACCCGGGCCAGTGGCCCGGGACTTTTGTTTTCGACTGGGGGTTCCACCGCATGGCCAATGACGCAGGTCTCGACCGTCCTTCCACCATCGGCGCGATGGCCGCCCCGGTGACCGCCACGGCCCAGATGGCCGTCGCGCTGTCCGGCCTGCTGGCCCAGTTCCTGCGCGGGTTGACGATCAACGCGCACGAGCGCCTGGCGCTGGCCCACCTGTGGGAGCACGGCCCCATGACGATGAGCGAGCTCGGCGCCCGGATCCCGCTGTCGCGTGCTGCCGTCACCGCGCTCACGGACCGGCTGGAGGCGCTCGACTACGTGCAGCGCACCCCGGACCTGCACGACCGGCGTCGCACCGTGCTGTCGCTGAACGCGCGCCCGGAGGAGCTGATGGCACCGCTGGTCGCCCCGTGGGAGCGCGACATGATGACGCTCGTCGGGACATTCTCCGCGGAGGAGCAGCGCATCATCGGGCGCTGGAGCGAGGGCATGCGCGACCTCGCCCATCGCCACGCGAGCGGCCTGCGCGATCGCAGCGAGGCCGAGCTGCCGTCGCCCACGCCGACCTGACGGACCTCCGGTCGCGGGCGGGTCAGCTGCCCGCGTAGTCGTAGAACCCCTCGCCGCTCTTGCGGCCCAGCTTGCCGGCCTTGACCATGCGGACCATCGCGGCGGGCGGCGCCATGCGCGGCTCGTGCGTGGACGCGTGGAGCGCCTCGGCGGCGTGCACTGCCACGTCGAGGCCGATCAGGTCGCACAGGGCGAGGGGGCCGATCGGCCAGTTGAGCCCGAACCGGCAGCCGTCGTCGATGTCCTGCGCCGACGCGAGCCCGGCGTCCCACAGCCCGACCACGTCGTTGAGCACCGGGATGAGGATGCGGTTGACGACGAACCCCGGCGTGTCGCGGCAGACGATCGGGTGCTTGCCGACCTGACGGACGAACGCGTAGGCGCGGGCGAGCGTGGCGTCGTCCGTGCGCTCCGCGCGCACGACCTCCACGAGCGGCAGCACCGGCGCCGGGTTGAACCAGTGGAGCCCGCACACGCGTTCCGGCCGCGTCGTCGCGGCGGCGATCTCGGTCACCGACAGGGCGCTCGTGTTGGTGGCCAGGACGGTGTGGGGGCCCACGCCCTCGTCGAGCGCACGGAACAGGTCCAGCTTCAGGTCGAGGCGCTCGGGGATGGCCTCGATGACGAGGTCGGCGTCGAACGCGTGCTCGAGCTCCGTGGCCGGCGCGATGCGGGCGAGGGTTCCGTCTCGCGCGTCCGCGTCGAGCCGGCCCTTGTCCACCGCCTTGCCGAGCTGGCGTGCGATGCCCGCCATGTCCCGCTCGATGACGGCCTCGCTGGGCTCCACGACCCGGACGTCGAGCCCGGCGGCCGCGCACACCTGGGCGATCCCGGAGCCCATCGTGCCGAACCCGATGACCGCGACCGTGGACACGGGCTCGACCCCCGTGGTGTCGGGGTGGCCGGGCTGGGGTGCAGGGGCGGAGGCGGTCGGCATCGGTGGCTCCAGGTTCGTGGTGGCGATCGCGCTCGACCCTAAAGAACCTGTGACGGATCCGTGCGTCGGACGTTGCACTTTCGTCACGATGCGCGCGCAACGCGTCACGGTTCGGGCTGCAGCATCTCCGTATCGACCAGCCCACGACCAGGAGCGCAGCCATGCGGATCCCACGACCCACCACCACCGACCGTCATCCCCGCCGCGCGGAGCGCGGCCAGTCCACCGTCGAGTACGTCGGCCTCGCCGTCGCGGTCGCCGTCCTGCTCGCCGCGGTCGGCGGCGGGCTCGGCGGCCACGGCGACCAGATCGGCGGCGCGGTGGCCAAGCGGCTCCAGAGCGCGATCAGCGCCACGCAGTAGCCCGGTGCACGATCCTTCCGGACCCCCCGCCCTCCCGGAAGACACTGCGGGGGAGGAGCCTCCCGGCGCCTCCCCCGCAGTGGGTGGATCTGCAGGTCGCGTCAGTCCTTCGCGTCGGAGTCGGCCAGCCAGCCGCCGCGCGAGGTGTTCTGCACGGTGGCCTCCGGGTGCGAGACCGTGACGACCACCGGAGCGGGGGTGAGGTTGCGGACGAGGTCGCGCAGCTCGGCCATCGTGCCCTCGACGGCACCCTCCAGGTCGCGCAGCTGCCCGAGGCGTGCCTCGATCCCGGCCACCTGCTCCGACGTGCGCTCGTGCTGCTCGAAGAGCACCTTGACGGCGCCGGCCAGGCCTTCCCAGCCGGTCGTGACCGCGTCGACGATGACCTCGACGTCCTCGGAGCGACGAGAACGATCCTCGTCGAGGGTCGAGGCGATGGCGGCGACGCGGTCGAGCGAGGCCCGGTTGGCGTCGACGAGGTTGCCGAGCACGTTGGAGACGTCGCGCTGCGAGGTGCGCAGCTGCTCGACGAGCGTCCGCTCGACGCTGGACAGGCGCTCGGGCAGCTCCGCGTCGAGGCGACGGATGGTCGCCGCCGGCTCGGCGATCTGGTCGGCCAACGCATGCTCGGCCCGCTCGATCGAGGCGCGCATGGCATCCTCGACGCGCTCGAACTCGGAGCCGAGGCTGCGCTCGAACCGTGCCACGCCCTCGCCCAGCAGCTCGAGGTCGCGCTCGACGCGGGCCACCGAATCGGTGGTGCCCTGCGCCATGCGCGTGACGTTGCTGGCGATCGAGTCCTCGAGGCGACCCACGTCGCCGGCCATCGCGGCGTGCAGGGTGCTCGCCGTGTGGTCGAGCTCCTCGCGCACCACGGTGCGGGTCTCGCGGACCGTCCGGTCGAGCTGCATCGGCAGCTCCTCGCGGATCTGCCGGATGCCGGCATCGGGCGAGGTCAGCGCCTGCTCGATGGAGCCCTCGATCCGCTCGGCGAGCTTGGGCAGGCCGCCCTGCACCTGCTGCTGGACGAGCCGCAGCGTCGCACCGGTGGGGGCGAGCTCGTCGCGCACCACGCGCTCCACCTCGGCGGCCACGTCGGCGGCGACCATGCCCGGGACGTGCTCGGTGAACTGCTGCAGGTTGCGCAGCGCCGTGCGGGTGTGCGCCCAGAACTGCAGCTCCTCCTCGGTGGGGCCGACCGGGGTCGGCTCCTGAGGGGTGAGGGCGTGCGACGTGGGTGAGCCGTCGACCGGACGGGTGTGGTCGCCGGTGGCACGCGTCCAGGACGAGTGCACGGGCTCGGGGGTGTCCCATCCACGGTCCGCCCGGTCGGGCGTGACGGCATGGGAAGGCGCGACGTGCGGTGGCGCGGTCGGGGCCGCGGGCTCGACCGGGTCCGGCATGGACCACGCGACGGGTGTGTCGGCCGCAGGCGCCGGGGCGTCCTCGTCGTCCCAGACCGCGACGAGGTCGTGCACGTCGGCGGTCAGCGAGGTGGTGTGTGGTGCGTCGGTCGCGTCGTCGGCCACCGCGTCCGCGTCGTCGAGGCTCGGATCCTCGGCGTCTGGCACGTACAGCTCGGTCCCGGACAACGTGACGGTGCCCTCGCTCGGCGCGAAGGTCACGTCGTGGCCGGGCGCCTCCTCCCAGGCGGTGGCCGCCTCGGGCGCGGGGGGCGCGGGCTCGCTGGCGCGCGACGACTGCGTCGGGCGCAGCACGGCGATGTCGGTCGCCACCGGGTCGCTGGGGGGCGTCGGCTCGGCCAGCGCACTCATGCGCAGCGCCTCCAGCTTCTCCTCCAGCTGCCGTTCCGCCTGTCGGATCGCATCGTCGATCAGGTCGGACTGCGGCGTTTGTTCGTCAGCCATGTGCACGCTTCCGGTCGGTTCGAGAACTACTCCGGGGTTGTGGCCGGGGCTGGGGGTTCGCAAACCTTCACAACCCGCGCACACGATGCGTAGCAGCGGCGGTGTCGGAGCCTGCGTGTCGGCTCGATCGAGCGCCGTGACACACCCACGCGCCGACCGGGGAGGATGAGGGTGCAGCCGCTGCCGTCTCGAGGACCGATGGACCATTCGCACGAACACGATTCGACCGATGGGGCGTTCGCTCGCGAGCGTGACGGCGCGACGTTCCGCATCGTGCTCCGGGGGGAGGTGGTCACCCCGACCCTGGTCAAGGCGGACACGATGTGGCGACGCATGCGGGGCCTCCTGGGTCGGGGCGCACTGGCGCCGGCCGAGGGGTTGTGGATCGACCCGTGCAACGCCATCCACATGTTCTTCATGCGCTTCCCCATCGACGCCGTCTTCCTGGATGAGGGGATGCAGGTCGTACGCGTGCACGAGGACCTGCGGCCGTGGCGGATGGCGCGCGGCGGCAAGCACGCCCACTCCGTGCTCGAGCTGCCCCAGGGCAAGGCCGCCTTCTTCAACATCCGCGTGGGCGACCGCCTGCAGGTGCTCGCCAACGACGCCTGAGGGTCGGTCCCGACCCTCGACCCCCGGTCGAGGGTGTGTGACGGAAGTGCGACGTCCCCGTCACAAGTCTGGGTCAATCCCTACCCACGCGTCGGGCCGTCGGGGGCATCGCGTGCGCGCCACGAAATGTGACCACACGCAGGGGAGAACATATCTGTGCGGAGCCGTGCGGCCGTGTCCGAAAAGGTCGCATTTTGCTTGCAAAAGATTCATTATGCTAGTTGTACATGTTCGC
>JAOPYS010000142.1 GCA_025964465.1 Thermoleophilia bacterium | reverse complement strand
CCTCACGCGCCCGCCTCGATGCGCAGGAACCGACGCTTGCCGACCTGCAGCACCACGCCGGTGAGCTGCGCCGGGTCCATCTCGAGCGTCGACGCGTCGAGCACCTCACCGTCGATCTTCACGCTGCCCTGGGTGATCATCCGGCGCGCCTCGTTGCCACTGGCCAGGCCCATGTGCTCCACCAGCATCCCCGGCAGGAAGATCCGTCCGTCCTCGTTCACAGGCAGCTGCGTCGCGCTGATGGACGGGATGTCGTCGGGCACCTCCTTGGCGCGGAACAGCGTGTCGAAGTGCGCCTCGGCCGCCGTCCCCGACCCGTCGCCGTGGAAGCGGACCGCGATGCTGCGACCGAGCAGGCGCTTGGCCTCGTTCGGGGGCAGCTCGCCCGACGCGAGCCGCGCGACCACGTCCTCGCGCTCGGCGTGCGGCAGCCCCGACGCGAGCCGGAACCACTCCGGCATCGCCGCGTCCGGGATGCTCATCGTCTTGCCGAACATCTCCTCCGGCGCGTCGAGCACCCCGATGTAGTTGCCGAGCGACTTGGACATCTTGTCGGTGCCGTCGGTTCCCACGAGGATCGGCATCGTCAGCACCGTCTGCGCCGGCTTGCCGTACGACGGCATCAGGTCGCGCCCCATCAGCACGTTGTAGAGCTGGTCCGTCCCGCCGAGCTCCACGTCCGCGTCGATCGCCACCGAGTCGTAGCCCTGCAGGAGGGGGTAGAGCATCTCGAGCATCGTGATCGACTCGTTGGCCTTGTACCGCTTCGCGAAGTCGTCGCGCTCGAGCAGGCGCGCCACGGTCGACCGGCTGACCAGGGCGAACAGGTCGTCCATGCTCATCGCCCCGAGCCACTCGCCGTTGAAGCGCACCTCGGTGCGGTCCATGTCGAGGATGCGCGCCGCCTGCTCCACGTAGGTCTTCGCGTTGGCGTCGATCTCCTCGCCGGTGATCATCGGGCGCGACTTGGAGCGCTGCGACGGATCACCCACGCGCGCGGTGTAGTCGCCGATGATCAGCACCGCCGTGTGGCCCGCGTCCTGGAACTCGCGCAGCTTGCCGAGCACGACGCAGTGCCCGAGGTGGATGTCCGACGATGTCGGGTCGACGCCGAGCTTGATCCGCAGCGGCCGCCCGTCCTCCTCCGCCTTCGCCAGCTGCTTCGCGAGCCCCCCGGCCGGCAGGGCGTCCGCGGCGTTGGCGGCGAGGGCAGGGAGGGAGGCGGCAGGCTCGGTCATGTCGAGGCCCATACCCCGCGGCCCCCATCCCCCCACTATGAGGTCGATGTTGCCGCTCAGCGGCGACATCGACCTCATGGTGGGGAGGGCGGGCGACCAGAGCACACTGGGTATTGCGCAAACGCGGGAGTGGTCGTACGTTGGAGGTGGACACTCGCCCACCCCTCGGCGTGCGTCCACGGATTCCCCCTCCGCGATGACCAAGATCCCCCCCCACCGAACCCTGATGCTGCTCCACCGACTGGTGGATCGAGCCCTCACGCCCCTGCTCGCGCCGATGTCGCTCGAGCACGCCACCGAGGGCTACGTCACGGTCGCCCGCTCCGACCTGGATTCGCTCGTCGGCGTGCACGGCGACCCACAGGCGGTGCTCGCCGGGTTCGGCAGCCGCTCACCCGCGAGCGGCGTGATGATCTCCGAACCGTCCCTCTCCAGCGCCGTGCTGTCGCGCATCTGGCGATCCGACCGCAACGAGGGCGCCCCCCTCACGCAGGTGGAGGGCGAGATCCTGCGCCAGTTCCTGGCCCGCATCGTCGAGGCGTGGTCGGGCTCCTGGGCCCACGAGGGCGTGAAGATGCTGCCGACCTTCAGCATGGCCGGCTCCCTCTCGATGATGCTCCCCCAGCTGGCCGAGTGCCGCTGGCACATCGCCCGCACCGTGGTGCGCGAGCAGGGCTCGGACCAGCCCCTCGGCGTGCTGCTGTTCTGCTACCCCGACGTGCTGATGCCGCAGCTGGGCAACGAGGCCCGCTCCACCATGTGGCGCTCGCGCATCGAGCGCGGCCTCGGCGAGGCCGAGCGCCAGCGCCTCGGCGAACGGCTCGCCGGCCCGCTGCGCCACGTCGCCATCACCGCACCCGTGCGCGTGCGGCAGCACATGACGCTCGGCATGCTCAACTCGCTCGAGCGCGGCGATGTCGTCGCGCTGGACGCCGACCCCGCCGGCGACATCACCTTCTCCGTGCTCGGCCGCGAGGTCACGGGCCGGCTCGCCGCGATCGAGGACCGCCTCGCGCTGGCGCTCACCGGGCCGGGCGAGGACGTCGCCCAGCCCGACCCGGGCATCACGGGCGGCGGGTACGCAGATCCCTACGCAGGTGGCGAGATGCCTCCCGAACCAGAGGACTGGGGCGTGCTCGCCTCATGAGTGCCCCCACCCCGCTCCACCCTGATCACACCGTGCTTTCCCACCCCCGAACGACCCCCCCGAGGTACCCCCGATGAGCGATTCCTGGTTGATGGGCGACGACGCCGACGGTGGCTACCTCGGCATGGACGACCCGGCCATGCCCGACACGGCCCCGGCACCTCCGAGCGCGCCCACGGCGGTGGCGGAGCCTGCCGGCGCAGGCTCGTGGCTCGGCGGCGACGACGGCGGCGGCTCCGACGACTGGCTCGGAGGTGCACCCACGGCCCCGCAGGACGGGCACGTGGCCGGCGCCGCGCCGGTGATGGACGGCCAGGGCGACTGGATGGCGCAGGGCGGGCACGGCGAGGCACCTGCCGTCACCCCCGGCATGGCTCCGGCCGCAGCCCCGGCCCCCGTCCAGCAGTACGCGCAGCCGCAGCAGCAGGCGGCCCCCATGGCGATGACCCATGCCGGCGACATCAGCGTCATGACCCCGCAGCTGCCGCAGGTGCAGCACACCCCGCGCGGCCACGGCAACGGCGCAGCGGCGATGAGCGAGCTGAGCGGCCTCGTTCTCGACGTCGAGGTGCAGGTGGAAGTTGGCCTCGGCAACGCGGCCCTGACGGTCGAGGAGTTCCTCGAGATGGGGCGTGGCTCGGTCGTCGAGCTCGACACGCCGATCGACGCCCCGATCGAGCTGAAGGTGCGCGGCAAGCTGATCGCGCGCGGGCAGCTCGTCTCGATCAACGGCAGCTACGGCATGCGCATCGTCGAGATGCTCGACGAGGAAGGCTGAACACGATGGATTCGCAGGCGATCTTCGCAACCCTGGCCCTCGCGGGCGTGTGCGCCTTCATGTGGTGGCTGTCCCGTCTGGCCAAGCGGCGCATGGGCGTCGGTGCCGGCACGGTCTCCGGCTCGGCCCTGCGTGTCGTGGGCAAGCGTCCGCTCGACCAGAAGAGCGCCCTGTTCGTCGTGGAGATCGCCGGCGGTCGCCACATCCTGATCGGCTCCGGCGCCGATGGCTCCGTCACCAAGGTCGACGACATCTCGCCCGAGGAGTACGCGCGGATGACGGAGGACGAGCCGCGGGTCGTGCGCCCGAAGCTGCGCGTCGCCAAGGCCGCGGGTAACGACGACGCCGCAGCCGACGACGACGCCGAGGACGACGACGACGCGGCCGCCGCGCCCCAGAAGTTCGCCACCGTCGGCGAGAGCTTCGGGCTCCTCCTCAACAAGGCGCGCAGCCGCCGCGACCGCCCGGCATCGGGTGAGTAACACGAACTGACGAGGAACTGACACGATAGTGTCAGTCGACTGACACCTCACCAGAGCACGCCGCAGATTCCACAATTGCGGCTGTACAGCCAGGAAGTTCCGTCGTACGTTGGTGGAGCACGGGCCCCCACCCCTGCACTACGCCCCCCAGCGTTCCCCAGGAGCTTCCCCCCATGACCTCGGTCGTCGCCCCCACGGCACCAGAGCCCGAACTGGACCAGCGCGTCAAGCTGCGCAAGCAGCTCCGCAGCTCGGCCATCATCGCGCTCTGCTCGCTCGCCTTCCTCATCATCTTCCCCGTGGCTGCCTGGAGTGCGCCCAAGGACGACGCGCAGGTCGATTCACTCATCCAGCTCGCGCTCTACCTCGGCGGCCTCTCGCTGCTGCCGTTCGCAGTGATGACGCTCACCAGCTTCCTGCGCATCGTCGTGGTGCTCAGCTTCCTGCGCTCTGGCCTCGGCGCCCAGAACGTGCCGCCGAACATCGTCATCATCGCCCTCGCGCTCTTCCTCTCGCTGTTCGTCATGGGCCCGACCATCGACGCGATCAACAAGGACGCGCTCCAGCCCTACCAGAACGACAAGATCAGCTTCGAGCAGGCCGTCGTCGCCGCCAAGACGCCGCTCAAGGGCTTCATGGTCAAGCAGATCAAGGGCTCGAACTCCCGCAAGGAGATCGCGACGTTCTACAAGCTCGCGAAGGATCAGCACCCGATCCCGTGCAAGGCCGGCGACATCGACCGCACCACCGGCGCCACCAAGAACTGCCTCATCACCGAGCAGCAGTTCGAGGCGCTCGGCGCCAAGGCCCCCGCCGCGCTGCCCCTGCGCGTGATCATCCCGAGCTTCATCATCTCGGAGCTCAAGAAGGCCTTCATCATGGGCTTCGCGGTGCTCCTGCCGTTCCTCGTGATCGACATGGTGATCTCGAACATCCTGCTCTCGCTCGGCATGTTCATGCTGCCGCCGGTCGTGATCTCCCTGCCCTTCAAGATCCTGCTCTTCGTGCTCGCCGGTGGCTGGACCATGGTGGTCGAGTTCATCGTCAAGGGCTTCAACTATTGACGTTCTGTTCGAGTCCCGCTTGTCGCGGGATCGAACAGGAACATCAATCCACGCCGCCACTCAGGAAAGACATCCCATGGAAGCAACACTCCAGGAACTCGCCGCGATGGCCCTCATGAAGGTGCTCATCTGGAGCGCGCCCGCGGTGCTCGCCGGCCTGCTCGTCGGCTTCATGATCTCGCTGTTCCAGGCGGTCACGCAGATCCAGGAGCAGACGCTGACCTTCGTGCCGAAGATCATTGCCGTGTTCGTGGTGCTGCTCATCACGGGCGGCTGGATGATCGGCGAGATCCAGACCTTCACGCAGGACACCTACAACACCATCGACCGGCTCGTGAACAACTAGGTCGTCGTGTCCCTGCTCCTCGCCACCATCCCCCAGATCGACCCCGCGGTCGCGGCGCGCACCTTCGGCAACGTCATCGGCGCCAAGGACCCGGTGATGTTCCTGCTGGTCGGCGCCGCCGTGCTGGCCCGCGTGCTCGGGTTCATGATCGTGGCCCCGTTCTTCGGCGGCATGAACATCCCGATGACCGCCCGCGTCGGCATGTCGGTCATCCTCACCGCCGTGATCGAGCCCTACGTCGAGGGCCCCGTCGGCGCGTCGCTGCTCAAGGAGCTCCACAACGGCGGCTCCTTCGACATGCTCCTGCTGTGCGCCAACCAGGTGCTCGTCGGCCTGATGCTCGGCTTCTGCGCGAGCTTCATCTTCTACGCGATCGAGAGCGCCGGCCGCGTCATCGACACGCAGCGCGGCTCCAACATCACCGACATCATCGCCCCGCAGACCGGTGAGCGCACCTCGCCGATCGGCCAGTGGCTGATGATGGTCGCGCTGGTCATCCTGCTCACGAGCGGGATGCACATGGAGATGCTCACCGGCTTCATCAACACCTTCAAGATCTTCCCGCCGACCATCGGCCTGGAGTGGCTCGGCGATCCGCTCAACGCGGGCCCGGGCCACCCCGAGCTGGAGGGCACGCTCAAGGCGTTCGCCACCATGAGCGGCGACTCGCTGCTGCTCACGCTGCAGATCGCGGCGCCGGCGATGATCACGCTGATGCTCACGGACGTGCTGCTCGGCATCATCAACCGCGGTGCGCCGCAGGTGAACGTGTTCGCGCTCAGCCAGATCGTGAAGGGCCCGATCGGCATCGCCGCCGTGATGATCGCGCTCATCCCCATGTGGAACTACATCCGCGACGACGCCATCCCGCGCTTCGCCACCGGCAAGGGCTCGATCACGACGCTGGCCGAGAAGATGCAGTGCTCGAGCGCCGAGGGCGAGCGCATCAAGCGCGGCGACACGCGCACGCACGACCACTCGTGCAACAAGGTCTCCGACAGCGACGGCGGCTCCAACAGCAGCGGCTCGGGGAGGTGACGCAGGATGGCCGGTGAGGACAAGCATTCAAAGAAGCACCCAGCATCAGACAAGAAGAAGCGGGACCTCAAGAAGAAGGGCACCACCCCGAAGTCGCAGGACGTGCCCATGGCGTTCGGGCTGATCGCGGCATTCGGCGCGCTGCTCACGATGCGCAACACGTTCATGGGCCGCTTCCGCGACATGATGGGCGCCGACGGCTACTTCGCGGCCATCAAGGACGTGGGTCGCCCCGACGGCATCGACACGGGCGCGCTCATGCTGCGCGTCGTGACCGACATCGCGATGCTCTCCGCCCCGGTGCTCTTCGCGGTGCTCGCGATGGCGGTCATCGCCAACGTCGCCCAGACCGGGCTGATCATCACCGGCGAGCAGCTCAAGCCGGACCTCAAGAAGATCAACCCGATGAGCAAGTTCAAGCAGTGGTTCTCGATCAAGAGCGCGCAGGAGCTGGGCAAGTCGCTCGGCAAGATCCTGATCGCGTCCTTCCTGGGCTACCTCGCCTTCAAGGGCTCGATGGGGGCCATCGCCGAATCCGTGGCGATCGACAAGACCACGAGCTGCGCGGCGATCGACAACTCCGAGTGCGCGTTCGCGCTGATGGCGCTCGGGGCGGGCGTCATCAAGAAGCTCTTCATCTACATCATCATCCTGTACGTCGTCATCGCGATCATCGACCTCGGCTTCCAGAAGAAGAACTTCGCCACCGAGCACAAGATGACCGACAAGGAAGTCAAGGACGAGTACAAGAACTCGGAAGGCGACCCGTACCAGAAGGGCAAGCGGCGCCAGATGGCGCAGCAGATCGCGATGCAGACCGCGCAGGAACACGTGCCCGGCTCGGACGTCGTGGTGATCAACCCGACGGAACTGGCCGTCGCGCTCAAGTACGACGCCGACGTGTCACCCGTGCCGTGGGTCGTGGCCAAGGGCGAGATCGTGGACGCGGATGCGATCCGCGAGAGCGCGCGCAACTCGGGCGTGCCGGTGGTGCGCAACAAGCCGCTCGCGCGGGCGCTCTACGAACTGTGCGAGATCGGCGACATCGTGCCGGAGGAGCTGTACCGCCCGGTGGCGGAGATCCTGGCGTACGTCTTCCAGCTGCGCGAGCAGACGCGGGCCGAGGCCAACGACGCAGCGGCGGCGAGCCAGATGAGCCAGCACGCGAACGATGCGGCGGCTGCGGCGCAGCGGCTCGAGGCCGACGCCGAGGGCGTGCACGACCTGCAGGCCGTGTCGGTGCCGGTCGACCCGGCCCGCCCCGCGGCGAGCACGGCGGTAGCGGCTGGCCCGGCGACGAGCCCGACGGCGGCCGGCATGTCGATCGCCGACCCGATGCACCCCATCCCCGGCACCAACGCCACGTGGGGCCTCGCGGCCGGCGAGCCGGTCCCGCCCACGCCAGCGCAGCCCGGCGACGACCGCTTCAGCTGGACCTGACCGACCTACGGGTGGGCGTCGGCCAGTCGCGCCGGAGTTGCCGTGGCAGTGGCCGACGGCGTCGCCGTGGGCGGGAGTGCCGTGGATCGACCGGCCGCTGCGGGTGTGCCGCTCGGGTCGGCCGGCGTGGCGCCCGCCGATGCGCCGCCACGATCCGCGAGGGGCCCCGGGCTGGCCGGCCAGCCGGCGTCGGGATCGTCGACGTGGTCGGTGCCGGGCTCGACGTACCGGATCGGGACGGCGTTCATGACCTGCCCGCCGCGCGCGTCGTCGAGACGGCGGCGGTCGGGGTCGTCGCTCGCGCCGACGTCGAGCGGGGCGCCGTCCTGGTCGTACAGCCGCACGTCGTTGAGCCGGTTGCCGTCGGCGTCGAAGGCGTAGACGTTGCTGACCACGCCGTTGGGGCCGTGCAGGTTCGCGTCGGTGGCGACCGCCGCCGCGGGATCGCTCGCGTCGCCCTCGTACACGACGGACTGCGACGTGCCGACCGCCGAGACCGCACCGGCCACCACGAGCAGGCCCAGGCCCACGAGCGCCGCGCCGCGTGGCGCGGCCCACCGGTCGCCGCGCCCACCGCTGCGGGTGCGCGCAACCCGGCCGGCGACCCCCCACGCGAGGGAGAGGAGCAGCAGCAGCACCGACCACGCGGCCGCGTCGCCGCGGCTGCCGCCGAACAGCAGCACGAGGAACATCACGACCGCCAGCGCCCGGACGACCCACCACAGCGGCTCGAGTTCGGTCCCGGCCCAGCGCAGGGCCGAGCCGATCGCGCGCAGCGCGACGTCGACAGCCCCGGGCGCGTCCGGCCCGCCGGCGGGCGCAACGTCGGGGCGAGCGGCGGCGCCGGACGAGACGCGCAGCTCGCGGGCGAAGTCGTCGGGCGCACCGAGCCGCGCGACGAGCGTCGCGTAGTCGACGGCCGTGCCCCCACCGGACTCAGCGATCGCATCGGCGATGTCGGACACCAGCTCCTCGCGATCCCGCAGCGGCAGGTCGTCGAGGCCCGCGGCGGCCTCGTCCAGGTAGCGGCGGGCGGCGGCGTCGATCGTGTCGTTGGTGGCGGTGGTCATGCCGGCACCCCTTCCTTGTCGTCCTGCGTCGCCAAGAGGCGACCCACTGCGTCGGAGAACTCGGTCCAGGCCGAGCGCCCGTCGTCCAGCTGCCGGCGCCCGGCGTCGGTCAACCCGTAGTAGCGCCGGTGCGGCCCCTCGTCGGACGGCTGCGAGTAGCTCGACAGCGACCCGGCGCGGTACAGGCGGCGGAGCGTGCCGTAGATCGTCGCCTCGCCCATGCCGTCGAAGCCGGCCTCGGTCAGGCGACGCTGGATGTCGTATCCGTAACCGTCGCGCTCGGCGATCACGGCCATGACGGCCACGTCGAGCACGCCACGGAGCAGTTGGCTGCGTTCCATCGGTCCCTCCCGGCGAGTACTACCTCGCTGCACATGGTAGCACGCGTCGCGCGGCATCGGCGACGGATGTTGCCGCGAACCGGGTACCCGTGCACCAGTGCCCGTCCGCGACCTCCTCCCGCTGCCCCGTTGGCTGCCGCTCCCGGCGGTGCTGCTCGCCGTGGGCATGGGGATCAACGCGGCGGCCACCGGGTCCCACGGGGCGATCGGCCTCGACCGGTTCGTCGACGTCGCCCAGCTCGCCCTCGTGCTCGTGCTGTTCGAGGGCGGGTTCAGCGGCGGCTGGCGCCGGATGCGCCCGTCACTCGCCCCGGTGCTCGTGCTGGGCCTGGTCGGGACGCTCCTCACGACGGCGCTGCTGGCCGTGCTGGCACACGTCGTCCTCAGGCTCTCGGTCGACGTGAGCCTCCTGCTCGCCGTGGCGCTCGGTCCGACCGACCCCGCCGCGGTGTTCTCGGTGCTCGGCAACCATGACGTCCGCGGCCGATCGGGCGTCATCCTCGAGGGCGAATCCGGGGCCAACGACCCGGTGGGGATCGCCGTGATGGTCGCCGCGCTCGCCTACGTGCAGGGGGACGGCTCCGTGTCCCACGGAGCGGTCACCGTGCTGCTGGAGCTGGCGGTCGGCAGCGCGGTCGGCGCCGCCGCCGGCCTCGTGGCCTCGCTCCTGCTGTCGTGGGCGCGCACGAGCTTCCACGCGTTGGTGCCGCTGGGCGCGGTCGCCGCGGCCTTCGGCACCTACTACCTCGCCGACGCGCTGCACGGCAGCGGGTTCCTGGCCGTGCTCGTCGCGGGGCTCGTGATGGGCGACCGCATCGCCGACCACGCCCCGACCGCGTGGGTCGTCGCCCTCGTGGCCGCCCTGGCCGAGGTCGCGACATTCGGCCTGCTGGGGCTCGCGGTCGACCTCGGCGACGTCGCCGACGCGCTGTGGCTGGGCCTCGCGGCGTTCGCCCTGCTCGCCGTGGTCGTGCGCCCGGTCGTGGTGCTGCCCCTGCTCGCGCCCGCCGACCTCTCGCCGTCCGAACGCGGGTTCGTCGCATGGGCGGGCCTGAAGGGCGCCGTGCCGGCCCTGCTCGGTGCCCTCGTCGTGCTCGAGGGCGTGCCCGGGGCCGACCGCACCTTCGCCATCGTGTTCGTGGCGACCGCGGCCTCGATCGTCGTGCAGGGCGGCTCCATCCCGTGGCTCGTGCACCGGCTCGGCCTCGTCGACCGCCGCAGCGCGTCGGGCGCACGCGGCCCGAACTGAGCGTTTACAGGATCGCGATCCCGTCGTACCGTGGAGGGGCGAGACCGCTGTGCGCACCCCCACTGCTGCACGCGCCTCCATCCCCCACCCCCGAGACCCCACGGAGACGGCCACCCATGACACAGGGCGGACTGCTGCGACGCTTCCAGAACCTGGGCCAGTACCGAGAGGTCTGGCTCGCCGGGATGCTCTGCGTCGTGCTGACGCTCATCATCATCCCGATGCCGCCGATCTTCATCGACTTCTTCGTCGGCGTGAACCTGCTGATGAGCATCCTCATCATGGTCACCGCGATGTACATCTCGCGCGTCCTGGACTTCGCCGTCTTCCCGGCCATGCTCCTGGTGACGACCCTCTTCCGGATCTCCATCTCCATCGCCACGGCGCGCGCCATCCTGTCCAAGACCGCGCCGCTCTACCACGCCTCGGGCGGTGACCTCGAGGCCGCGAAGCTGTCGGCCGGTCACGTGGTGAAGACGTTCGGCGAGCTGGTCGCCGCGGGCAACGCGGTGATCGGCATCGTCATGTTCATCATCATCATGGTGGTGCAGTTCGTGATCGTCGCCCAGGGCGCCGGTCGCGTCTCGGAGGTCGCGGCGCGCTTCACCCTCGACGCCATGCCGGGCAAGCAGATGGCGATCGACGCGGAGATGAACAACCGCATCATCACGCCGGACGAGGCCAAGCAGAAGCGTGAGGACCTCGAGCGCGAGAGCGCGTTCTTCGGGGCCATGGACGGCGCCATGAAATTCGTGAAGGGCGACGCCATCGCCGGCATGGTCATCGTCGTCGTCAACATCATCGGCGGGCTCATCATCGGTGGCGTCATGGGCCACATGCCGCTCGGCGACGCGGCGTCCACGTTCACCGTGCTCACCATCGGCCAGGGCCTGCTCGAGCAGATCCCGTCGCTCCTCGTCGCGATGTCCGCAGGTTTCCTCGTCACGCGAGGCGGCACGTCGAACAACCTCGGCGCGGAGATCGGCGGGCAGCTCATGCAGAACACGCGCGCCATGGGCATCTCCGCCTGCATCCTCGCCTTCATGGCGCTGGCGCCGGGCATGCCCAAGCTCATCCTCTTCCCGCTCGCCGGGCTGCTGGGCTTCACCGCCTGGTACCTGGCCAAGCAGAAGAAGGCGGCGCTCGTCGCGGAGACCGGGGAGGACCTCGCGGCCGATCCGAGCCAGCAGGAGGAGATCTCGCAGGCGATGCTGCGCACCGACGCGATCGCGCTGGAGGTCGGGCCGGAGCTGGCACGGCTGGCCGATCCCGAGGCCGGCGGCGGCGAGCTGCTCGAGCGCCTCAAGCACGTGCGTCGTCGCGTGGCGATGGAGTTCGGCGTCATCGCCCCCGGCGTGCGCGTGCGGCCCCACCCGAGCCTCGAGCCGGGCCAGTACCAGATCCGCATCAAGGGCGACCTCGTCGCCGAGGGCGAGGTGCAGGTCACGCACCAGCTCGGCATCGGCCAGGACCTCGAGGTGCCGGGCATCGACGTGGAGCACACGACCGACCCGATCTACGGCACGCCCGCGGTGTGGATCCCGGCGCAGTACGCGGCACTGGGCGAGGCGCACGGCCTGCAGATGTTCGACGCGCAGGACGTCGTCTCCACGCACGTGGCCGAGGTCGTGAAGCAGCACCTCGCGGAGCTGCTGACGCGCGAGGAGGTGGCGGAGCTGCTGAACATGGCACGCCAGGACGCGCCGATGGTGGTGCAGGAGCTCGTGCCGAACATGCTCGCGCTGGGCCAGCTGCGGCAGGTGCTGCAGAACCTGGTGAAGGAGCAGGTGCCGATCAAGGACCTCTCCACCATCCTCAACGCGCTGGCCGACAACGCGGTCTACACGAAGGACCCACACGCGCTGACCGAGCACGTGCGCGCTGCGCTGGGCCGCAAGATCTGCGCGCGCTACCAGAGCCCCGACGGCACGCTCAAGGCCTTCATGCTGAGCCCGGACGCGGAACGCGCGATCCAGAACGCGATCCAGCTCAACGAGACCGGCCAGGTGCTGATGCTCGACCCCAACACGAGCCAGGCGATCCAGAACAACCTCGCCGACGCACTCGGGGAGTTCCGCGGGCAGATCCTCGACCCGGTGCTCATCACGCCGCCGAAGATCCGCCGGCACGTGAAGGCACTGCTCGAGCGCAACTTCTCCAAGATCGTCGTGCTCAGCTACTCGGAGATCGTCGCGGGCGTGCAGATCGACAACCTGCGCACCATCGAGCCGCACGCCACCGCCGGCGTCTGACCCGGCCCGCCCCAAGGAATCCTCACGGCTACGCGAAGGTTCGGGCAGGCGGCGCCGATACCGGGGTACGGGTGCGCGCTTCGCGAGCCCGTGCAGATCCGCAGGAGCGACGCATGGACGACGACCAGCCCACCACCGAGATCCACGAGGACGAGGTCGAGGTCGTGCGGGCCCGACGCGAGCCCGCGATGGTCACGCGTGACCAGCCGCGGCGACGGCGCCGCCTCGACGGGTTCACGGTGCTGGTCGTGCTGGGCGCGCTGGTGGCGCTCGCGGCGGCGTTCGGCGCCGGGTACGCGACCGCCGACCACCACGACGGGCGAGGCGAGCGCGGCGACCAGCGCCGCGAGCGGTTCGGCGGGCACGGTGGCGGCTTCGGGATGCGCGGCGGCCCGGGCATGCGCGGTGGCCCCGGCATGCGCGGCGGGCCCGGCGGTCGGGGTGGGTTCGGCGGCAACCACGGCGGTGCGATGCCCGGAGGCGACGGCATGGCCATGCCTGCCCCCGGCAGCGCGGTGCCTGGCGGCGCCGCTCCCGTGCCTGGCTCCGTGGCACCCGCGCCCGCGCGTCCAGCTGCCCCGGCGCGAGCCGCGAAGGCGCAGCCCGCGACCGTGCGCTGAGCCGGCGCGCCCGCGGCGCGTGAGCCTGCACCGCCGGGGGTAGGGACCCCGGGCCCGATGAAGAACGTCCTCCTGAAATTCGCCGGCCTGTTCGTGGAGCGCGTCCCGGTCGACGAGCGTGGCAATCCGCTGCCCCCGCCGCCGAAGGGCGCCGCGCCAACGGGCCCCACTGGTGGCGCGCCCCACGGCAGCGCCCCGGCCGCGCCGGGCGCCGTCCCGATGCCTGCGCAGGGCCAGCCGGGCACACCGCCCATGCAGGGCATGCCGATGGCGCCCGGCTCGGCTCAGACTGCGCCTGCGCTCGGCGCCCCTCCCGGTGGTGGCGCCCCGATCGCCGTGGCGCTGCGTGCCTGGGTGCCGCAGGAGTACGCGGCGCACCTCGCGCCCTTCGGGGTGCACGTCATCGCGGCCGGCGGTTCGGTGACGAGCGAGCAGGCGCGTGGGTGGGGGGCCGACGTGCTGGTGGTGAGCGCCGAGTGCCTCGGCCAGGACATGCACCTGCTCCAGCAGCCGCAGCTGCCGACCGTCTTCATCACGCCGCAGCCGGTGATGATCCCGGACGTGCCCGGCGTGGTGCAGGTGCAGGAGCCCCTGCGCGCCAGCGACGTGGCGCAGGCCGCGCGCGAGGCATCGGGCGCCTTCGCCGCCGCACGCGGCTGACGCCCGGCCCGCCGCAGTTCCGCGCAGACCCGACCGCAACGGTCACCTTCGTGCGGAACTGGCAGATGCGTCTCGGCTGCCCCGCCGCAGTTCCGCACAGACCCGACCGTTTCGGTCATGCCTGTGCGGAGGTTGCCGGCGCCTCGCGGCGCTGGGTGGTCGGACCGTGGTGGCACGCCACGGGGTTCGGGGCCCCGTGGCGTGCCGGTCCGGTGCCCGAAGGCCACCGTCGTCACCTTCATCGCGCGTCTCGACGTGGATCGCAGGCCCCCTCCGGGCCGACCACCGCTCCCCCAGGGCGCCGTGGTCGGACTGCAGTGGCGTCGCCCCGCGCGGATCCTCCTCCGTGGACAGGAGCGGAGCGGAGCGGGAGTCGACGGGTGGGAGGTCGCATGGGTGCGACGCCACTGCGGGATCGTGCCGGTGCCGAGCGCGGGACGCGGATCAGACGGCGTTGATGCGAGCGCGCTGGAAGGCCCGCTCGGCCTGCGCCTTGAGCGCCGGATTCCCCAGGATGGCCTCGGCGACCGAGGCCGCAGCCTCGCCGGAGACGCCGGATGCGAGCACCATCGGCAGCAGCGCATCGTCGAAGGTGGCGTAGTTCTTGGCGACTGCCCGCACGCCGGATTCGTGACGGCTGCGAGGAGCCTCGCCCGTGGCAGCGGCGTAGCCGGTGGCAGCGCGGGGCGCCGATGCCAGCGAGTGCCGGATGGCGCTCGGCTCGAGCGTCGCCGCGAGGCGGACGTCGGACGTGGCGTTGGTGGAGATGGAGGCTCCGCCCTCGACGAGTGCGAGGTGCGCGCGACGTGCGTCGCCGCCGGAACCGATACCGTTGAAACCTGACATGTCGCGCTCCTGCTGTCGTCCACGGTCGCCGTCCCCCGGGCGATACCGTGCTGCTGTGGCTGGTTCGAGCGAGCCGTGTTCGGTGGCCGTGGTGAGCGGCAACCTGGCTCGGGGATGCTGTCCCGTCGTCTGGTCCTGAAGCCGACGATCTGCGGGGCGTTGGTGGCGCCTCGGTGGATCGTCGTGGTGGCGGTCCGGACCGTTCGTGACGAACGGGCGACGCTGCTCAGGTGAGCTGCGGCAGTGCTGTGGTGGTGGTGTACGTGGTGGTGTGGATCGGTGGTGCTCGGTGCTTACTGGAGCCAGATCTGGATGGCCCGCTCCTGCTTGTCCTGGATCTTCTTGGCCATCTCGGCGATCGTCTCGTACGTGCTCATCTGCATCGTGTACTGCTGCATCTTCGCCGGGTCGATCTGACCGTTGTTGGCGTTCATGTCAGCCTGCATGGCCTGCTCGATGCTCTTCATGCCGCTCTGCGCGAACGCTGCGATCTTCGCCACGCCGCTCGACAGTGCGTCGCTGATGGCGCCACCGCCGACGGCTGCCGTTGCGAGGTTGTTGGCCATCGGGGCACCGAAGGTGTTGCTGACCGCCGTGTTGGCTGCCTGCGCCGTCGCGATCGGTGCACCGGGTGCAGCGGGAGTCGCTCCGAGCGCGGTGATGCGCTGGGCGGCTGCTGCGTTGGCTGCCGGCACGACCTGTGCGGCGACTGCGTTGAGGGTGGCGGGCGCCGTGGTCGCGCCGCCGCCGGTGACCGGCGTCGTCGCCGGCGTCCGGTCGAAGGTCGTGGCAACCGTCGCGTTGGTCGCGCGCCCAGCGGCTGCTGCGACCGGAGTCGAGACCGGCTGGGCTGCGACGCCGAGGCTCGCGGACGAGCTTGCGATGGGTGCTGCGTATGAAACGTATCCGACTGACATGGTAGTGCCCCCCGATGCATCGGTCCTGATTCCCCGCTGGCCCTGCCGGGCCGGCCGAGTGGCCGATGTGTGCCTGCACCCCTTCATCGCGTTCGGGGCGCACGCTTGTTTCACGCGGAGGCGACGAATTCGTGAATTGGTCCGAATTCGACGGCGTGATCAGGGTCGAGAACGACGAAACGCCCGCCCGACACGGCGGATGGCCGGTCGGACGGGCGTTCGGTGAACTCGTATCGGGTGGTCGGGGGCGGCCGCGTGCGGCCACGGCCTCCGCGGGTTGCCTACGCGTCGCGCAGCATCTCGCTGAGGATCTTGTCCTCGTTGTTCATGTCCTGCATCGCGCGTGCGGTCATCGTGTAGCCGCTCTGCGCGTAGAACATCTGCTGCTGGAAGATGGCGAGCCGGGCGGGGTCCTCGACGAGCGTCGGGTCCTGGGCCTGGGCGGAGATCGCGTCCATCGCCTTGGAGTAACCGACGGCGACATTGGTGAGACGGGCGATCGACATGGGGGAGCTCCTGGGGTGGAGAGGGGGATGGGGTCGTGCGGGTCGTGCGGGTGGTGGTGCTGTGGGTGAAAGGCGGTGGGTCAGTGACGCAGTGCGTGCCAGGTGCGTTCCCACTGCTCGCGCAGCGGGTCGGTGCCACTGATCGCCGAGACGATCGCGGCCTGCTTGGCGGCGAGGCCCGGCACGAGCAACGCGATCACGTCGGGCAGCGCGTCGTCCGGGCTGGCCGACGCGCACACCACGAGCTGCATCTGCAGCCGCACGGGTGCGGGCAGGTCGGCGAACATGCCGGACGACTCGCCGCCACCACCACGGCGCGCCGATGCGGCACCCGCCGTGGTCGAGCCGCCGATGGCGGCCGTCGCCCGCGCGGGCGTGGCGATCGCGTGTCCAGCCGGTTCGCGCATCAGCGCAGCCACTGCTGGATGGAGTTCTGCACCGAGTCGTAGATCTTCTTCTGCATGCCGGTGATGTTCTCCGTCGTCTGGTTCTCCTGCGTGAGGCGCTGCAGGTCGACCTGGTTGATGGAGCCGGTGTCGTTCGCGTCCGAGGTCAGGGCGTCCGAGAGGTTCTTGATGCGCTCCTGGCGGCCGGCGATGAGGCTGCTCAGGTTGCTGATCCCGGAGGCGATGCCCGCTCGGTGGTCGAGCGTGACCTTGGTGAACTGCTTGTCCGCGATCTCGAAGGAGCGCGTCTGGTTGCCAGCAGCGTCGAAGCGCAGGATCGTGCTCTGCTTCGTCTCGGGGTTGACGAGGCTGACCACCTCGAGCTTCCCCGTGGGCTGCGGCAGCGTGTACTTGTCGTTGAGCAGCTGCACGTTGATCGCAGCGCCCTCGACCGTCTTGCCCGCAATGATCTGGGGCGTGCCGGGTGCGACCGCCGGCGTGCCGGTGGTACCGGGCGTGGGCGTCGTCGGGCCCGCGCCGATGATCTGGTTGTACTGCGCCTGCAGCGACGTGGTGTCGAGGCCCTTCGCCTTCGCATCGGCGAGCGCTGCCTCGACCTGCGCCTTCAACGCGGTCACGTTGGCGTTGTTCGCCGGTGCCGCCGTTGCAGGAGCGGGGGTGAGCCCGGCCTGTGGAGTAGTAACGCCTGTCGTCGCCATGATCGTCCTCCTGGTCCTCGAACCGGTCGAACACGTAGTGGGAAAGCGAATGTCCCGTCCGCATCCCGAGTCCGTACCGGCGCCCCACCGAAGAGAGGCTACGTCCAAAGTGCAACGAAACCGCAAGCGCGTCAAGGGGTGTAGTGCAAGGGGTGCGTGGCACCCCGCCGATACGCGCGCGCACGTGCACGCCCGCGTGTGATGGGAGGTCCACGACGTCGATCGGGCGCGGCGCTCATGGCTCGCGCGCCCTGCCCGGTTGCACCCGGGCGCCCGCTCGGTCAGCGCATCGGCTTGGCGGTCATCGTCAGCTGCTCACGCTGCTGCGCGAGCGCCGAGTCGCCACCGGCCGCTGCGGCTGGTGCCGCTGCCGGGGCTGCCCCCGCCGCCGCTGCCGGGGCGGGCGCCGCGGCTCCTGCCGCGCCACCCAGCTGGGCCGCGAGCAGGGAGAGGTCCTGTGGGATGCCGGTCGCCACGTTGATGGTGCCGTCGGCGCCGGCGGTCGAACCCGACACTGCGCCACCGGACTGCAGCTGCAGCTTGGCCATCTCGCGCTGCTGCGCGACGCGGTCCACGGCGATCTTCTTGGCGGCCTCCAGCTGCGCCGCCTCGGCGGCCGCCTTCTTGCGCTTGGACTTGAGCCAGAAGGCGAATCCACCGATCGGGGTGAGCGGCGGGATGAGGAACGCCGCGCGGAAGGCGTCGTTGTCGAGGAACCCGTTCTTGGCCTGCTCGCCGCCGAACAGCCCGTAGCTGTTGAGCATCTGGATGCCGCCGAGCACGTTGGCCGCGATGTTGATGGCGCTGCTGGCCGCGGCGACCGCCGGCACGGCGACCTTGAGGGCCTGCATCGCCATCGGCACCAGGTACATGCCGAGGTAGGAGACGCTCGAGACCGCGCCGAGCACCGCGCCGCGACCCTGCTGGGTCTCCAGCAGCGCGTCCTTGCCCTTGGTGGCGACGAGGTTCTTCACCCCGATGATGCTCGAGACGAGCCCGAGCGCGCTCGCGCCGATCATCGCCGGCTGCACGAGCCCCTTGAGCAGGCCGAGGCCGTTGACGACGCCGGAGTCGATCTTGCCGCGCATGGCCACGCCGGCGCTCTGCACCGGGTCGGTGGCGGCGAAGGCCTTGTGGAGGGTGTCCTTGGGGACGAGCTGCAGTGCGCCGAGCTTCGTGTTGAGCACCGCGGCGTTCTCGGTCCCCTCCACCATCTGCAGCGTGCCTTCGCGCAGCTCCTTGCCGAGCCCGACCATCGCGCCGGCCATCGCCGGGTGCTGTCCGGCGGCGACCAGCTGCTCCATCGCCGCGGGGTTCACGGCGGGCAGCGGCGGCTTGTGCTGGAGGAAGTCCCGCACGATCCTGATGTCGTTGCCCATGTCGAGCATGCCGTTTGCATTCATGCCCCACTCGAGGGCGGTGGCCACGTGGCCCGACTGCATGAACTGCGGCAGCAGCTT
>JAOPYS010000246.1 GCA_025964465.1 Thermoleophilia bacterium | reverse complement strand
CGTACCTTCGGGGAGCGGGACGGCGCGCAGGTACTACCGACGGATCACGACCCTACGGGAGCACCATGCGGGACATGCAGACGATCGACCTGGGCACCACTTCCGCGCTCGAGGAGCAGTACCTGGTGCTCGAGCGCCTCGAGGCGATCAGCGCGGCCGGGACGGGTCCGTCGTGGTCCGACGACCACGAGATCCACACCCTCATGCTGCGCTACGAGGAGTCGTCTCGACGCGTGGCTGCGCGCCTGACGGCCTGACCTCGCTCAGGTTCCTTCGGTGCGGCGCACTTCGTGCACCGCGCGAAGGCACCCTCACTCGGAAACGAAAGCGAGCTTTCGTTTCGCTCGTTCAGGTACCTTCGTTCCAGCTGGCGAGGTAGTGCTGCTGCTCGGGGGTCAGCTCGTCGATCGTGAAGCCCTCCGCCTCGAGCTTGAGGCGGGCGATCTCCGCGTCGATCTCGGCCGGCACCGTGTACACGTCGTTGTCGAGCGACTCGCGGTTGGCGAGCAGCCACTCGAGGCCGAGCGCCTGGTTGGCGAAGCTCATGTCCATCACCGACGCGGGGTGGCCCTCGGCCGCGGCGAGGTTGATGAGGCGCCCGTCGGCGAGCAGGAAGACCTTGCGGTCGCCCGAGAGGCTGTACTCCTCCACGTGCTGGCGCGCCTCGCGGTGACCCGACGAGAGGGCGTCGAGCGCGGGGATGTCGATCTCGACGTTGAAGTGCCCCGTGTTGGCCAGCACCGCGCCGTCACGCATCACCTCGAAGTGCTCCCTGCGCAGCACGTGCTTGTTGCCGGTCGCCGTGCAGAACACGTGCCCGACCTTGGCGGCGTCGGCCATCGGCATGACCTGGAACCCGTCCATCGCCGCCTCGAGGGCGCGCAGCGGATCGACCTCGGTGACGATGACGTTGGCGCCGTGGCCCTTGGCGCGCGTCGCGAGCCCGCGGCCGCACCAGCCGTACCCGGCGACGACCACGTTCTTGCCGGCGAGCAGCAGGTTGGTCGCGCGGATGATGCCGTCGAGCGTCGACTGCCCCGTGCCGTAGCGGTTGTCGAACATGTGCTTGGTCATCGAGTCGTTGACTGCGACGATCGGGAAGGCGAGCTTGCCCTCGGCCTGCAGCGCGCGCAGCCGGATGACGCCCGTGGTCGTCTCCTCCGTGCCGCCGATGATGTGCTCGAGGTACTCGCGCTTCGTGTCGTGCAGGATGCCGACGACGTCCGCGCCGTCGTCCATCGTGATCTGCGGCTTGTGCTCCACCGCGGCGAGGATGTGCGCGTAGTACGTGTCGTTGTCCTCGTCGTTGATCGCGTAGACGCGCGTGCCGTAGTGCTCCACGAGCGCGGCCGCGACGTCGTCCTGCGTCGACAGGGGGTTGGAGGCGCACAGCACCACGTCGGCGCCACCGGCGACGAGCGTGCGCATGAGGTTCGCGGTCTCGGTGGTGACGTGCAGGCAGGCGCTGATGCGCAGGCCATCCAGCGGCTTCTCGCGCTCGAACCGCTCGCGGATCGTGCGCAGCACCGGCATGGTGCGCTCCGCCCACTCGATGCGACGCACGCCCTCCGAGGCGAGTGCGAGGTCCTTCACGTCATGGCTGGCGGCGGCGGTCATGGTCACGCGGTGCTCCTGGGGGATGCGCCCTGAACGGTTCGGGGCGGATGCCGCGAGCATACGCGTTGCGATTGGGCCGAGCGGCGCCGCACCCGCGCGTGCGATCAGCGCCGCGCGCCGGGCGCGTGGTCAGCGGCCGCCGAGCTCACCCTTGAGGGACTGGATGCGCTCCACCGGGGACGGATCGATGCCGCGCACGAGGGCGAGGTAGACGGAGACGTAGTCGCCCCAGGCCAGCTGCTCGAAGGTCGCGCCGGCGAGCGTCGTGGAGCGCGGCTCGAACCGTAGGTCCACGTCGATGGCGTCCGACATGAGCCGCCGCGTGATGTCGAAGCGCGCGGTGATCGCCTCGCTCGCACCGAGCGGCAGCAGCTCGACGAGCGCCCAGCGGGCACCGGTCGCGCGGGCAAACTCCCACCCCACCAGCTCGTTGTGGTCGAGCTCGGGCAGCGCGTTGGCGAAGCACGGGACCTTGCCGTTCTCGTTGACCTGCGCCTTCCAGCGGTGCGCGACCGCGACCGTGTGGCCGGCGCCGTACACCACGATCGCGTGGTCGTGGAGCTGGCGTGCCAGCTCGAGCGCCGGGGGCTGGTCGCCGCCGTGCTCGGGGCCGGTGCCGACGTGCTCGTCGACGACGAGGGCGGCACCCTCGGCCGCCTCGCGCACGAGCGCCTCCGGGTCGACGACCACGCCGAGCGCGGCAGCGACGCCCGCGAGGGCGCCGAAGATGACCCCGACCGCAGCGCGCGGCTGGCCGCCGCCCGGCAGCTCGACGACGGGCACGTCGGCGGCGCGGGCGCGATTGGCCAGCTCACCCCCGGACGTGATGACCGCCGCGACGACGGAGCGCTCGAGCGCCTGGTCGAAGCAGGCGAGCGTCTCGGCGGTGGCGCCCGAGTAGGAGATGCAGACCACACGGTCCTCGTCGGTGACCCAGCCCGGCAGCTCGTATCCCTTCACGGCCACGACGGGGGCGCGCACGTCGGCGGCTGCCGGCAGCAGGTCGGCGCCGACGCCGGAGCCACCCATGCCGCACACGACGAGGGTCCTCGGGGTCGCGCCGCGGTCGCTGGGCCACGAGGCGGTGAGGGCGTCGCGCACGCGGTTCGCGCGAGCCAGGCCGTCGGGCAGCTGGCCCGGCAGGGTGGCGACCGCGCCCAGCATGTCGGCGACGTCGTGGACCAGGAGCGTGTCGAGCGTGGGGATCGTCATGCGGACGACCCTACCGCGCAGCCTCCCGCGAGGTCAGGCCGGGGCGAGCACCGTTCCCGGATCGACCGTCGACGCCGGCTCGACGCGCGACCCCTCGCCGAGGATCGCGCCCTCGACGCTCGCCTCGCGGCCGACGAAGGCGCGCTCGAGCAGGATCGAGTCCCCCACCCATGCGCCGTCCTCGACCACGGCCTCCGAGCCGATGACCGCGCCCGCGGCGATCGTCGCGCCCGACGCGACCCTGGCGTCGTCGGCGATCCACGTGGACCGGTTCTTCGTGGGCGCGATGCCCGCGATGCGCCCGGCGAGCGCGTCCTGGTTCGCGGCGCGGTAGGAGTCGAAGGTGCCGATGTCGTTCCAGTAGCCGTCGAAGCCGACGGCGTGCAGGCCCTTGCCGACCAGCGCCGGGAAGACCTCGCGCTCGATGTTCATCCGGGCGCCCTCGGGCACCAGGTCGAACACGGCGGGTTCCAGCACGTAGGTGCC
>JAOPYS010000090.1 GCA_025964465.1 Thermoleophilia bacterium | reverse complement strand
GCGAGCGCGATGGGCAAGTCCACCGACCACCTCATCGACCTCGCCAACGACGTCTCCGCCAGCCCCAACGAGCGCGAGATGGACATGCTGCTGTCGACGGGCGAGCGCATCTCCTGCGCGCTCATCGCGATGGCGATCCACGACCTCGGCCACCAGGCCGTGTCGTTCACCGGCTCGCAGGCCGGCATCGTCACCACTAACGAGCACACCAACGCCAAGATCGTGGAGATCCGCGGGCACCGCCTGCACGACGCGCTCGACGCCGGCCGCATCGTGCTCGTCGCCGGGTTCCAGGGCGTGTCGCTCGAGGCGAACGTCACCACGCTCGGCCGCGGCGGCTCCGACGCCACCGCCGTCGCGCTCGCCGCCGCCCTCGGCGCCGACGCGTGCGAGATCTACACGGACGTCGACGGCGTGTTCACCGCCGACCCGCGGGTCGTGCCCGGCGCCCGCAAGCTCCACTTCGTCTCCTTCGAGGAGATGCTCGAGATGGCGGCCTCCGGCGCGCGCGTGCTCATGCTGCGCTCCGTCGAGTTCGCCCGCAACTACAACGTCAAGCTCCACGTGCGCTCGTCGTTCCACGACGAGCCCGGCACGTGGATCGGGGAGGCCGACCACCGCATGGAGAACGCCATCATCAGCGGCGTCACGCACGACGAGGCGCAGGCCCGCGTCACGATCTTCGACGTGCCCGACCAGCCCGGCAGCGCGGCGAGCATCTTCGGGGCGTGCGCCGAGCTCGGCATCAACGTCGACATGATCCTGCAGACGCCGTCCGTGAACGGCATCACCGACGTCGCCTTCACGCTCCCGAGCGGCGACGTGCAGCGCGCCGGCGAGACCCTCGAGCGCGTCGCGCGCCAGGTCGGCGCCGGCGGCTGGCGCTGCGACGAATCGGTCGGCATCGTGTCACTCGTGGGTGCGGGGATGAAGACGCACCCCGGCATCGCCGCCAAGATGTTCGCGTCGCTCGCGGGAGACGGCATCAACATGCAGATGATCTCCACGTCGCCGATCAAGATCAGCTGCGTCATCCCCGAGGCGCAGGTGCACGACGCGGTGCGCTGCCTGCACGACGCGTTCGACCTGTCGTCGAGCGTCGACGCGCGCGGGCACGAGGTCGCGGCGGAGGGCTCGGCGAATGGCTGACGACCGCACCAGCGCCGCCACCGTCGCCTCGATCGTGCAGGGCGTGCGTCCCCTGAACGTCGCCGTCGTCGGCGCCACCGGCAACGTGGGCACCACGATGCTCGAGGTGCTGGCCGAGCGCGGCGTGCCGATCGGCACCCTGCGCGCGATGGCCTCGAGCCGCAGCGCGGGCACGGAGGTCACCTGCGGCGAGCACACGGTGGTCGTCGAGGACCTCGCCGATGCGGATCCTTCCGGGATCGACGTCGCGCTGTTCAGCGCGGGCGGGGCGCGCTCGGTGGAGCATGCCGCCCGCTTCGCCGCCGCGGGCGCGATCGTCATCGACAACTCGAGCGCGTTCCGCATGGAGGAGGACGTGCCGCTCGTCGTGCCCGAGGTCAACGCCGATGCGCTCGCGAACATCCCGCGCGGCATCGTGGCGAACCCCAACTGCTCGACGATCCAGGTGGTCGTGGCGCTCAAGCCGCTCCTCGACCGCTGGGGGATCGAGCGCGCCTCGATCACGATGCTCATGTCGACCTCCGGCACCGGGCACGCGGCGATGGAGGAGCTCGAGCAGCAGTCCCGGCTCGTGATGGGCATCGCGCCGGTGCCGCCGCAGGCCTATCCGCACGACATCGCCTTCAACGTGTTGCCGCACTGCGGCGACTTCGATGCGGGCGGCTTCACCTCGGAGGAGCTGAAGCTGCTCCACGAGAGCCGCAAGATCCTCGGCGCGCCCGAGCTGCGTGTCGTCGCCACGTGCACCCGCGTGCCGGTGTTCATCGGGCACACCGCCGCCGTGCACCTCGAGCTGCGCGACCCGGCGACCGCCCTCGAGGTGCAGGCGATGCTCGCCGCAGCGCCCGGGGTCGAGCTCGTGGACGACCCGTCCGAGAACGAGTACCCGATGCCGCGCGACGCCGCCGGCCTCGACGAGGTGTTCGTGGGCCGCGTGCGCCAGGACCCGTCCGTGCCGGACGGCCGCGGCATCGCGCTGTTCGTGGTCGCCGACAACCTGCGCAAGGGCGCGGCCACCAACGCCGTGCAGATCCTCGAGGCCCTCGCCGCCCGCGGTACCTGGAACTGACGCTCGGTCCGCCAGTGGTCAGCCGGTGATGTCGTCCTGGTCGGGCGCGTCGGTGACCACCGCGTCGGCCTGCTTGACCGTCTCGCACGAGCGCTTGGCCGAGTCCACTTCGCCAGCGTCGACGCGGGCGATGTCGGCGTTGCCCGCACCGCAGTCGAGCGTGTCCCCCTCGCCGTCGCGGGCACGCAGCAGGTCGTTGCCGCCGCCGCCGGAGAAGCGGTCGGTGCCGGCGCCGCCGCGCAGCTCGTCGTCGTCCGCGCCCCCGATGAGCGTGTCGTTGCCGCGCCCGGCGCCGATGTCGTCGGGCCCGGCGCCGCCGTCGAGGGTGTCGTTGCCGCTTCCGCCTGTCAGGAAGTCGAGCTCCCCACCGGTCGAGATCACGTCGGCGCCGCCGTCCCCGATCGCGAAGTCGATGCCGTCGCCACCCAGCAGCACGTCGGCGCCGCCGTTGCCTCGCACGTAGTTGGAGCCGTCACTGCCGTCGACGAAGTCGTCCCCGCCACCGCCGTAGAGCGTGTCGCGGTCGACGCCACCCAGGATGGTGTCGTCGCCCTCGCCGCCCTCGACCACGTTGGTGCCGTCGCCCGCGTCCACGTACAGGGACACGCGGCGGGGCAGGTCGAAGGCGGTCACCTGGTCGTCACCGTCGCCGAGGTCGAGGCGAAGGGTCTGGCCGCCGCCCGCGGGGCAGCGCACCGCCAGCCCGGCGGCCGCGGCGGTGGCCGAGCAGCCGCGGGGCAGCCCGCCCGAGAGCAGCGCGCCCGTGTCCGCGAACACGAGCACCGTGCCGTCGGTCACGGCGGTGACCTGGTTCGCCTCGCCGGCTGCCGCGACGTAGCGATAGCCCGAGGACGTCGCCTTGAGCGTGGCCGCGGAGGCCGCCGTGGCGAAGGCCCCCAGCGTGCAGGCAGCAGCCGCGAACGAGATGGCAAGCGTGCAGAACGAGGACGTGCGCATTGGATTTCCCCCCGGAAATCGGATCCGTGATGCCACGCGGCAGCCCCCTGCAGGCGCGGCAGGGGACCTATCGGCTCCTGCCGGGGCAACCTGAAGGCGCCGCACGGCGCAGGATCCGGGCGTCGGCGTCCTCACACCGCCGTGCGACCCGATGTCGATCCGGGGTCCGCGGAGCGGGGCGGTGCGGCGATGCACTCGTTTCCCCCATGTGCGTCGCCGGGCTCACCTGCCCGCCACACGCTCCGCGGGCCCCGGGGTGACTCCTCAGCTGATCGAGCCGACCCGGTGCATCGTCATCCGCGCACGCTCGATGTTGCGGGTCTCGCCGGCGGTGTGTGCCACCTTCAGCTGCACGAAGTCGGAGGGCGCCAGCTCGACGAGGCCCGTGACCTGCTGGTTGATCCTGTTGCCGAAGAGGCCGTTGTACGAGCCTTCACGTTCCTGCGCGAAGAGCGCCGTGCCGTTCACCACCAGCTGTGCCTCACGCCATCCATCGTTGTCCGGCTCCCAGCTGACCCAGCCCGTGACCTCGTAGAGGCCTGCGGTGGGTGCAGTGAGTCGAGTGGCGGCGGCGGGGTCGAACACGTTGGCGGTGTCGAACAGCTCGGTGTCGAACACGATGGGGAAGCCATCCGCTTCCTCGACGGCCAGCGTCGGATCGATCGATGCCTCGGTGACCACCGGTTGAGGAGTGGTCAACGTCGCTCCGGCCCCGACGACCGCCCCCAGCTTGGCGCCCGTGACCGAGCCGTCGGCCAGCTCGCTCGTGCCCACGGCGTTCGCCGCGACCTCGCCGGCGCCGACCGCATCCGTTGCGATCTCGGCCGGACCGACGGCGTCCGTCGCGATCTCGGCCGGTCCGACAGCGTCCGTCGCGATCTCGGATGAGCCGACCGCGTCCGCCGCGATCTCCACCGCGCCGACCCCGTCGACGACGATCTGCGCCGACCCGACCGAGTCGATCGCCAGGTCGGCGGCCGTGACGGCGCCGTCGGCGATGGCGGCGCCAGAGACCGCGCCGGTGGCGATGAACGCGCCGGTCACCGCGCCAGGCACGAGTTCGATCGGCACCACGGGCGGCGCGGGGATGGTCGGGATGGTGCCGGGCGCGAGGTCGGCGGCGGAGAGGCTGCCGTTGGCGACCTGGGCGCCCGTCACCGCGTCGGGGGCGAGCTTGATCGTCGTCACCGACTTCGGCGCGAGGTCCGCTGCCGTGACCGCGCCGTTCTTGATGTGGCGCGACAGCACCGAGTTGTTGCCGAGGCCCTTCGACGTCACGAGCGCCGCGCCCGCAGGCACCGCGAGCGACAGGGCGACGGCGATGGAGCAGAACGCGAGCGTGGCGCCCGAGGGGCGTCGAACGAGGAAGCGAGACATGGGCTCCTCCTGCCCCCGCGCGCGCATTCGCGCACGTCAAGGAAACGGCCTGTTTCGCCGATGCCTCGTGCGTGGATCTGCGCCCGCACCTCCGAGCCCGACCCCTGCGCGCGCTCGCGTGGGCGTCGGGCGGCGCATTCGTCGCCGCGGTGCTGCTCTCCACGGGGCTCGCCACCGGCGCATCGTCCGCGGTCGTCGTCTCGATGACCGTCCCGAGCGCCACGCAGATCGACGGGTCCGGCTGCACCACCGACACCCCCGGCATCACTGCGTTCGGCGTGGTCCAGCCCGGCACCAGCGCCCTGTCCAGCGCCGACTGCGTCGTCCAGTTCGGCTCCAGCAACGACACGTCGATGCTGCGCCTGTACCAGTCCGACCTCGCAGGCACCGCGATGGCGAAGGAGGGGTTCGCCGCGCAGGCCTCCAGCACGGGCGGGTCGATCAACGACATCTTCCCCGTTTCCTCGTCTGACGCCTGGCTCGCCGCCAACACCAACGTCGTGCGCCACACCGTCAACGGCGGCGCCACCTGGTCGGCTCCGGCGGGTGCCCTCGCGGGCCCGGCGACCAACCTGCAGGACATCGAGGTCACCCCAGACGGCGCGATCTGGATCGCCGCGGACCTCGATTCGGCCGGCGTCAACCGCGGCCGAGCGATCCGGTCGGTCGACGGCGGCGCGACCTGGACGGAGCTGACCGCCTTCCTCGGCGCCAACCTCGGCGAGAACGCCAACGCGGTCGCTGCGGTTGACGCGTCGACCGCGTGGGTGGTCGGCGACAACGGGCTCATCCGCAAGACGACGAACGGCGGCGGATCCGCCTGGACCGCGCAGACCTGCGGCGCCGCGGTCAACCTCTACGAGGTCACGGCCCGCAGCGCCTCATGGGCGATCGCGGTCGGCACGTCCGGACGCATCTGCCGCACCACGGACGGGACCAACTGGACCGTCCAGCCGTCTGGCACCGTGCAACAGCTGCGCGGCATCTCGATGGCCGACGCGAACGTGGGCTGGGTGGTCGGGCACAACGACACCATCCTCAAGACCACCGACGGCGGGGCCACCTGGGTCAGCCAGAACACGACGACGGGCGAGCAGTACAAGGACGTCCACGCGGTGAGCGCGACGAGCGCGTGGGCGACGGGCACCAACGGCGTCGTCGTCCGCACGGTGAACGGCGGAACGACCTGGACCGTGGTCACGCCGGTGACGACGACGAACACGTACTACGCGATGGGCGGGATCCAGGACTCGGTCTGGATCGGCGGCAGCCTCGGCTCGCTCCAGCACAGCCCGACCAACCCCCTCGCCGACTACGACGACGCGGGCAACGTCGACTGGGGCACCGTGGGTGCCGCCGGGGCCTTCGGCGCGTGCCTGTCGTCGGTGACCGGCGACGCTGCCACCGGGGTCGACAC
>JAOPYS010000073.1 GCA_025964465.1 Thermoleophilia bacterium | reverse complement strand
TTCACCGGCCGGGTGGCCGGGTCGAAGGGCTTCATCGCGAAGTCCGCCTTCAGCTTGGCCGGGGCGGGTGCCTCGGCGCTCGGCGCGGGCGTGGCGGCCGGTGCAGCGGCGGGCGCCCCGTCCGACTGGTTCGCGGCGAAGGCCATCACGACCGCAACGACGGCGACAACGATGCCGACCCCCACGAGTGGGGCGAGGATGTCGAAGTCGACCCGTCGCTGGTTGCCGCGGTTCGTCGTGTCGGGGGAATTCACGCAGTGCTCCTCGAGTGACGTCCGGCCATCCCGGACGATCTGGTTGCTCACCCCGAGCATCGCCGTGCGGGTGGCGCGGGCCATCCGTAGGAGTCCGCAGTCGCGGGCGCAGCACCCGCAGCGTCGCGGCGGTGTGTGGCGGATGGCGCCCAGGCCGGGAGCGGGGAAGCTGCTCCCAGCAGCAACACGAACCAGAGGTCTCCCATGCACATCGAGCCGGTCATGCCCCACTTCGAGTACCTCACCGTCCGCCGAACCGGGGGCATCCTGGGCGTCGACCAGACGCTCCATGTGGACGGCAACCTCACGGTCAAGGTCAGCGACCGCGGCCTCGGCGACCGCGCGCTCAGCCTCGACGCGTTCACCTCCCAGGAACTCATGACCGCGGTCTCGACGCTGATCGCTCGCAACCCCGGGGCCAGCACGCGTCGCGGGTTCGACCTGTTCCACTACGACATCGAGGTCGCCAGCGACGGAAAGGTGTACCGCTTCAGCACGGTGGAGCTGGGTGCGGACGAGGCGCTGCACGGCGTCATGCTCGCCTCCGATCGGCTCATCGCGAACGATCCGGACCCGTTCCACACCATGACCCTGCACACGGTGGCGCCGGAGGCGACCGCCCCTGCATTTGCCTGACGCGTCGCGAGGCGGGTAGGTGCGGGGCATGGCCCCGCGTGTCACGACCCCCGCCGACGGTCCGGACCTGCCCCTCGTGGAGCACGCCTTCGAGCGTGCATCGAACCTCCGCGGACGACGGATCTTCCATCCGCGCGGCGTGGCGTGGCAGCTCGACCTGCGTCGCGTCGCGCCCGCCGAGCGGCTGCCGGACATCCCGCTCCTGCGCGCGGCGCGCGCCACCGGCGTCGCCCGGCTGTCCCGCGGGCTCGGGTTGCCCACGTGGCTGCCCGACGCGATCGGGCTCGCGGTGCGCATCGACGTGGACGGGGCCCCCGCGCAGGACCTGCTGCTGGTCAGCTCGCTGGACGGGCCGCTGCTCAACCGCGTGATCCGCCCCGCGTGGGCGCGGCCGGGGCTGGTGCTGTCGTCGATCCTCCCCATGGAGGTCGAAGGCCGCGCGTTGTGGTTCGGTGCACGTCTCGGCGCGGTCGCCACGGGAGGTCCGGGCGGTGGCCCGGCGATGGAGTTCGAGCTGCTGGTCGCCCGTCGCCTGGACCGGTTCCACACGTGGGCGACCGGCCGGGTCACGGGGACGCTGCCGGCAGCCGAGGCCGAGGCGTTGCGGTTCGACCCATGGCGGTGCACCGACGGCGTGCGGCCGGCGGGCCTGGTCAACCGCACGCGTCCGGCTGCGTACCTCGGCAGCCGGCGAGGACGTGCGCGGGCGTGACCAGCGCGCGCTGCAACGTCGTGACGGCGGGCTGGGCGATGCCCGCGCTCGACCGTGCGGCGATGGCGCCCGACGAACGCCCGCCGAGCGCGCTCGAGCGCTACGCCGCCGAGCTGCCGGCCGTGGGGGTCAACAGCTGCTTCCACCGTCACCACCGCCCCGCGACATGGGCACGGTGGCGCGACGCGACACCGAGCGACTTCCGGTTCGCGGTGAAGCTCGCCAAGGCGATCACGCACGGCGCGCGGCTCGAGCTGGAGGCCTCACTCCCGGTGCTCGAACAATTCATCGAGGAGGTGTCGCAGCTCGGTCCGAAGCTGGGGCCGCTGCTCGTGCAGCTGCCACCGTCGCTCGAGTTCGACGCGGCCGTCGCGGAGGCGTTCTGGACGATGCTCCGCGAACGCTGGGCAGGTCACGTCGTGTGCGAGCCGCGCCACGCGTCGTGGTTCGAGGCCGACGCCGACGCGCTGCTCGTCGCGCACCGCGTCGCCCGCGTCGGTGCGGACCCGGCGCGCGTCCCCGCGGCCGCCGAGCCGGGTGGCTGGCCGGGCCTGGTCTACCTGCGCCTGCACGGCAGCCCGCGCACGTACTACTCCTCGTACGAGCCCGACGTCCTCGACCGGGTGACCGCACGCCTCGCCGCAGCTGCGGCAGACCCCGCCGTCGAGGAGGCGTGGTGCTGCTTCGACAACACGGCGTCGGGCGCCGCCATCGGCAACGCCCTCACCGTGCGCGACGCGCTGCCGCGCTGACACCGTCCGGCGTCACACCAGCGCGGGGGTGTCCTCGCGCAGGCGCTCGCGCGCCGCCTCGAAGTCCGCCTGCGTCACCGACGGCACGCCCCCGGCGCCCGCACCCTCCTGCCGCGTGCGCGACATCGCCGCCATCGCCGCCTCCTGGCACAGCGCCTTGAGGTCGGCCGGCGAGCTGCCCTCCGAGTCGCGCGCGATCGCGTCGAGGTCGACCGCCACCGTCGGCATGCGCGCCGCGTACAGCCCCAGGATGGCGCGGCGCGCCTGCGCGTCCGGCAGGCCGATCACGAGCGTGCGCGACAGTCGCCCACCGCGCAGCAGCGCCGGGTCGAGCTGGTCGGGACGGTTCGTGGCGCCCATGATGAACATGCCGCGCTGGCCGGCCACGCCGTCGATCTCCGCGAGCAGCTGGTTGACGTGCTGGCCGTGCTGCTGCAGCTCGTTGCGCCGGCCGGCGAGCGAATCGATCTCGTCGATGAAGATGATCGAGGGCCGGTTCTGCCGCGCGCGCTCGAACAGCCGCCGGATGTTGCCCTCCGACTCACCGACCCACTTGCTCATCACGTCCGCGCCGGAGATG
>JAOPYS010000044.1 GCA_025964465.1 Thermoleophilia bacterium | reverse complement strand
GAGGAAGGGGCTGCCGTCCGCCAGTGGTCGCACCAGCGCGACGGCGGTGGTCACCGCCCCAGCCAGGGCGAGCGGCGCCCCGAGGAGGGCCTGGCCGCCACCCGGTTCGCCCGGCGCGTCCCGCACGGCCCGCAAGGCGGCGCCGGCGGTCGCACGGCGCATCGCCGCCTCGAGCAGGCCGACGTCGTCGACGTCCGACTCGGCGATGCGTCCCACGTGCACGGACGCGTGCACGCGCGGGTCGACGCCACCGGCGACGAGGGCGCGCGCGACCTGCCGGCGACGACGCACCCCGAGGCGGGTGGCGAGCTCCCCCGTCGCCATGAGCTCGCGGCGACGCTCCAGCAGCTCGGACGCGCCGCGCCACGCGACGACGACCGCCACGACCCCCGCACTCCCTCGTCCAGCCCGAATTCCCATCACCCCCACGATCTCCCCGACGGATGCATGGTCAAACCGGGCCAACATCCAAGATTTTTCGGTAGTTAGCCCTTGACGCCGAAAGATTTACACGCCTACACTCTCCAAGACGAACTTCACAGCCCTCCACCCGAAGGACACCGAACGATGTACATGCTCTCCCCCATTCCCCCGACCGCCACCCGCCGCATCGCCGAGCTGCCGACCTACCCGCCGCTGCAGCCGTTCGGTTCCACCCTCGCCAGCATCGAGACCGGCATCGGTGAGTTCTCGACCGCGTCGATGGCGCTGAGCGGTCGCGTGCAGAGCCTCCTGCCCATGGCCCCGCTCGCACCCGACACGATCGCGGCACGCCTCCACGCCGAGCGCGGCATCGCTGCCGTCGACGTGGCGCTCGCCACCGCCGACCTGGCCCCGACCGCTGCCGTCTCCGCCCTCAACGCCGCCCGCCGGGACGCCGCTGACGGGTACGCCCTGCTCACGGCGAAGACCTTCGTCGCGGTCGACCCCACCTCGCTCGCTCCGAAGTTCGACTCCGCAGCCAACTGGCTCGTCGTCGCGCGCAACCTGCTCCAGCTCTGACCGCCCTCCGCGGCACGATGCCGCGAAAACCCCAGACCTCACACCCCTCCCACGGAACGGAATCCGACATGACCAGCCTCCTCCCCCCCTACGTCTTCGCGCTCGCGCAGGCGAGCCAGGCCTCCACCGCCCTCGCCAACGCCGCCGTCACCGCCCGTGACGCCGAGCTCGGCCGCTCGCCGCTGCCCGACGCCGCCCCCGGCCTCGTGCGCATCCCGGAGATGAGCGGTCCCGACTCCCCCGACAACCCGTTCTTCGTCGCGCCCGAGCCGACCGTCCCCGCCACCGGCCTGGCGCGTGCGGCGATCTACGGCGAGCAGGGCATCGGCCACATCGACCAGGCCCTCGCCGTCGGCACGCAGCTCTCCGCCGGCGTCGTCACCGCCTTCACCAACGCTCGCAGCGAGGCGCTCCTGGGCGTCGAGAGCATCCGCAAGGGCGCGGCATCGCTCCTCGCCCCCGGTGCGGTGGCGCTCAAGTTCGACGCCGCTGGCCTGTGGCTCGGCATGGCCCGCAACCTGCTCCAGCTCGAGAACGGCGGGATCACGCGCCCGCCGGTCACCATCCTCCCGGTGCCCACGCCGGACGTCGACGGTGGTCACCTGATCCACCACCCGCCGATCGAGATGACGATCGGCACCGAGGGCGGTCACCTCATCAAGCACCCGCCGATCAAGATGACGATGGGCGCCTGACGCACCCGCGCCAGCGAACACCGCTCCACCCGACGGCCCCCGCAGCACCTGTGCGGGGGCCGTCGGCGTCCTGGCGCGCGCGTGCGGGCTCCCACGGGCCATCGGGTAAGGTCACCGAGCCGACCCGTCCCCTGCCAAGGAGCGCCCCGTGGCCGTCCCCCTGATGGACCCCAACGCCCAGTTCGCGCCGTACCTGTCCGAGCTCGAGCAGATCGCTGCCGACGTGATCCGTTCCGGTCGATTCATCTTCGGCCCCGAGGTGCAGGCGTTCGAGGCTGAGGCCGCGGACTACCTGGGCGTGCGGCACGCGGTCGGCGTGGCCAACGGCACGGACGCACTCAGCATCGCGCTGCGCTGCCTCGGCGTCGGGCCCGGCGACGAGGTGCTCTGCCCGGCCTACACGTTCTTCGCCACCCCCGAGACGATCTCGTCGGTCGGGGCCACCCCCGTGTTCTGCGACGTCGACCCCGTCACGGCGTGCATCGACGTCGACGACGCCCGGGCGAAGGTGACCGGTCGCACGCGCGCGATCGTGCCCGTGCACCTGTTCGGCCAGTGCGCCGACATGGTCGCGCTGCGCGAGCTGGCCACCGAGCGGGGCCTCGCGCTGCTCGAGGACGCGGCGCAGGCCTGGGGCGCCGAGCAGGGCGGGACGAAGGCCGGCGCGCTCGGCGACGCCGCGACGTTCTCGTTCTTCCCCACCAAGAACCTGCCGGCGTTCGGCGACGGCGGGATGATCACCACGGATTCCGACGAGGTCGCCGAGCTCGCGCGCATGCTGCGGTTCCACGGCTCCAAGGACAAGCAGACCTTCACGCACGTCGGCTACAACTCGCGCCTCGACGCCATCCAGGCCGCCTTCCTGCGCCGCCACCTGCGTGAGGTCGACTCCTGGAACGAGCACCGCCGCACGGTCGCCGGGTGGTACGCCGAGGCGGGACTCGGCGAGCTCGTCGAGTTGCCGGCCGTCGCCGAGGACAACGTCCCGATCTGGCACCTGTACGTCGTGCGCACCGACCACCGCGAGGCGCTGCTCGCGGCGTGCTCCGAGCGCAGCGTGGGCGCGACGGTCTACTACGGCTCACCCCACCACCTCCAGCCCGTCTACGCGGACCTCGGCTACGGCGCCGGCGACCTGCCGGTGACCGAGCGGCTGTGCGCGACGGGCGTGGCCCTGCCGATGTTCGCGACGATGACCCGCGCGCAGGTCGACGAAGTGGTCGAGGCGGTGCGCGCCGGGGTGCCCGCGGGCGTGCGCTGAGCGACCGCCGCTGCCGCATGCGCATCCTGGTCGACCTCACCAACTCGCCACACGTCCCGTTCTTCGACCCGCTCGTTCGCGTGCTGCGGGAGGACGGCCACCGGGTGGACGTCACCGCCCGCCGGTTCGCCCAGACGGTGGAGCTGGCGCAGCTGCACGGCCTCGAGGCGACGGTGCTCGGGGCGCACGGCGGGACGGGTCGCCTCGGCAAGGCGCGCGCGGCCGTGGCGCGCACGTGGGCGCTCGACCGCTACGTGGCCCGCGCCCAGCGCGGCAGGGAGCGCTACGACGCGGCGCTCTCGCACGGCTCCACCGACCTGCCGCTCGTGGCACGGCGGCGGGGCATCCCACACGTCACGATCTTCGACTACGAGTGGGCGCGCACGCAGCACCGCACGAACGTGCGCCACAGCTGGCGCGTCGTGATGCCGGACGCCATCCCGCTCGAACGGCTCGACGACTACCGGGCGGAGGGGCGCGTCAGCACCTACCCCGGGCTCAAGGAGGAGTACTACCTCGACGCGACGCGGCTCGACCCGGTCGGCGTGCGCGACGCGCTCGGCGTGCCGCACGACGCGGTGCTCGTCGTGCTGCGCCCGCCCGCCGACATGGCCCTGTACCACCGCGGCATCGTCAACGACGTGTTCGCGGAGGTGCTCGAGCGCGTGCGCACGACGCCCGGGTGCCGCGCCGTGGTGCTGCCGCGCACGCCATCGCAGCGTTCCGCGCTCGAGGCGGGCGTGGCCGGCGATCGCCGGGTCATCGTGCCGGCCACGGCGGTGGACGGCGCCTCGCTCGTGGCGGCGGCGGACGTCGTGGTCAGCGCCGGCGGCACGATGAACCGCGAGGCCGCGGCGCTGGGCGTGCCCGTCTACACGGTCTTCGCGGGGCGCATGGGCGGCGTCGACGAGGCGCTCCTGGCGGACGGTCGGCTGCGGATGCTCGAGGCGGCGGCCGACGTGCCGCTCCGACGCCGCGCCGATCGCGGCGCGGCGCCCGCGCTGCGCCACGACCGCGACCCGCGCGTCCTGCTCGGCGTGCTGCTCGACGGCCTGCCGTCGGTGGCCGCGCCCCGCTGACCCGACCGGGCCAGCGCCCGCGGCCGCGTGGCCCGCTGACCGGCCTCCAGCGCAGGCCGCGCGGAGCGTCGCGATACACTTTCCCGCAATGCCGGAACCGCGCACGTCCCCGTCCGTCACCCCGCCCAGCCTGCGAGATCGCCTCGTGCGGTCGGCGCAGCGCATCCTGCGAACCCGCGTGTTCGTGCTCACCCGTGGCCACCGCATCTGGCAGGTGGTCGCCGATTCGCTGGCCATCAGCGTCGCCTGGTGGCTCGCGTTCTACGCGCGCTTCGACAACGGCACGCCGGCCTTCTACGAGCAGGCGATGTTCGCGACCATCGGGTTCGTCGCGCTCATCAACGTGGTGCTCTTCGTGGTCAGCGGGATGTACGCCAAGATGTGGCGCTACACCTCCGTGAAGGACATGGAGGCAGTGCTGCTGCGCGTGGTGCTCGGGTGGCTGAGCGTCGTCGCGTACGTGAACATCTTCCCGCCCCTCGACGCGCCGCTCGCGGCCGTGGACATCCCCCGCTCCGTGCTGCTGTACGACCTCGGGTTCGCCGTGGCGTTCCTGTGTGGCATGCGCCTGCTGACGCGCAGCGTCTTCGAGCGGCCGACGCTGGTCGGCGGGGCCGCGCGCAGTCGCGACCACGGCGGTGCGCGCGTGGTCATCGTGGGCGCCGGCAGCGCCGGGCATCTGCTCATCCGCGAGTCGCAGCGCCAGCCCCTGGGCTTCGTGCCGATCGGCCTGCTCGACGACGACGCGCGCAAGCACGACATGCGCATCCTGGGCGTGCCGGTGCTCGGGCGCACCGACGACGTCGCCGGGCACGTGATCGACGCGGGCGCCACCGAGGTCATCATCGCCATGCCCAGCGCCCCCGGGTCGGAGGTGCGACGCATCGTGGAGCGCTGTCGCGTCGCCGGCGTGCGCGTGCGCATCCTGCCCTCCATGGGCGAGCTGATGCTCGGCGGCGAGGCGAGCGGCAACCTCGCGAGCCAGATCCGCGACGTGCGCGTGGAGGACGTGCTCGGTCGCGATCCGATCGAGGTCGACCTGCAGGGCATCGCCGCCTACCTCACCGGCCAGGTCGTGCTCGTCACGGGCGGCGGCGGCTCGATCGGCTCGGAGCTGTGCCGGCAGATCGCGTCGATGCAGCCCTCGCGCCTCGTGCTGCTCGACCACGCCGAGGAGAACCTCTTCAACATCCAGCAGGAGCTGCTGCACGAGCGCGGCTTCGACGACCTGGCCATCGAGCTCGCGGACGTCACCGACCGTGCGCGCATGCGCGACGTGTTCGAGCGACACCGCCCGAAGGTGGTGTTCCACGCCGCGGCCTACAAGCACCAGCCGATGCTCGAGCAGATGCCGGCCGAGGCGGTGCGCAACAACACGATCGGCACGCGCGTGTGCTGCGAGCTGGCCGAGCGCGTCGGCGTCGAGCGCTTCGTGCTCGTGTCGACCGACAAGGCCGTCGAGCCGACCACGGTGATGGGCCAGAGCAAGGCGCTCGCCGAGTGGGTCGTGCAGGCCTTCGCCGAGCGCAGCTTCCACACGCGGTTCATGGCGGTGCGGTTCGGCAACGTGCTGGGGTCGTCCGGGTCGGTCATCCCGATCTTCCGCCGCCAGATCGAGCGCGGCGGGCCGGTCACGCTCACCGACGAGCGGATGACCCGCTTCTTCATGACCATCCCCGAGGCGGCGCAGCTGATCGTGCAGGCGGGCGCGATGGGCGAGGGCGGCGAGGTCTTCGTGCTCGACATGGGCGAGCCGGTGAAGATCGTCGACCTCGCGCGCAACATGATCGAGCTGAGCGGCCTGCGGCCGGACATCGACATCGAGATCGAGGTCGTCGGCCTGCGTGACGGCGAGAAGCTGCACGAGGAGCTGTTCGCCGGCGACGAGCGTCCCGAGCGCACGTCGCACGGCAAGATCTTCCGCGGCCGGTCGAGCCTCGTGCTGGAGGCCGACGCGTTCCTCGAGGACCTCGAATCGTTCGAGCGCATCGTGCTCGAGGCCGACCAGGCCGCGACGCTCGAGCGGCTCGCGGCCGTCATGCGTCCGCGGATCGAGGCCGGCGTGCACCGCGGCGAGGATGTTCCCGCGCCGCCGGTCTGACGCCGTGCGTCAGGCGGTGACCTCGATGCCGAGCGAGCCGCCGCGGTACGCCTCGAGCTGGGCGGGCGTGACCTTGACCGGGCCGACCTTGGAGAGCGGGTCGTTGATGATGAACGTGCCGGCCTTGGAGTCGTAGCCGCTCACCACGATCCAGTGCGCCCCGTTGTAGGGCGTCATCTGGGCGGACGAGAAGTGCGAGCCATAGGCCCCGGCGGCGCGCGGGTTGCCGTTGAGGATGACCGGCCGGCCCGCCAGCACGGCGCGCTTGATCGAGCCCGCGTCGGCGATCTCCCGGGAGGTGGTGCCGGCCGCGGTGAGCGCTCGCTCGAGCTCGTGGTTGGTGGTCGAGCTGCCGTTGTTCGTGTTGCCGGCGAGCTCGCGCACGCGGTTGACGAGGCGCTGCGGGGCGGCGCTGGCCGCGATGCCGGGGATGGCCTTGCCGAGCAGGCGCAGGGTCACCGCGACGCTGACGGGACCGCAGTCGCGGTTGCCTGCGGCGGGGCTCGGGTTGAACTTCGAGGGGACCTGCGTGATGTGGACCGAGCGCGGGCTGCGGACGCCGGCCCACAGCTCGGTGCCGACCCGCTTGGCGTGGGAGATCCCGACGCCGGCACCGGCCTTGACCGCCTTGCCCGTCGCGCTGGCGAAGCCGGCGAGCGCGCCGGAGACCGAGGCCACCAGCGTCGGGTCGGAGGCGGGGGCTCCGGCGGGGGCAGGAGCGGCAGTGGGTGCCGCGACCGTCGCGGCGACGGGCGCCGGAGCCGATCCCGTGGCGGCGGCCGACGCGGCCATCGCGGCGGGGCTCCCGGGCTCGGCGCCGAAGGCGGCGATGGGCGACGCGACCGGGGTCAGCACGGCAGCCGGGATGGTGAGGGCGGCGGGAGCGGGGGCGGCGGCGCCGGTGTCGCCGGGCGAGGTCTGCGGCGCGGCGGCCTGGCCCGTGCCGAGCATCGCGCTGGTGATGGCATCGATGAGCGAGGGCTGCTGCTGCGGGGGGCTCCAGGCGACCGGCTGCGGCACCCACGCGGTGGCCTGCGTCGCGCCGGGCGTGGTGATCACCGGTGTGATGGCGCCCGACTGGATCCACTCGGCCGGGAACGCCGGCGTCGCGACCGGGGCGAGGGACTGGCTGGGGATGGCTGCGAGGGGATCCATGCACCAGACCTTCGAGCGTTCCCTGCAGGGTGTTGGGCCGGAAGCGGCCACATACCTGCCACCGCGGGGGCCATCGGTGGCCGCCGGCCCCACGAGCACGAACGGCCCGCCTCGTCGCAGGGCGACGGGCGGGCCGTTCGTGTGGTGCACCCGTGGTGGCGGGGCGGTGTGTGGCGATCGAAGGTGCGGGTGGTGCGGCCTATCGGAACACGGCGATGCCGAGCTGGCCGTGTGCCTGGTTGTAGCTGCGCAGCTCGGCCTCGGAGACGTAGATCGGCCCGATCTGCGAGAGCGGGTCGTTGACGATGTAGTGCCCGGTCGCCTGGTCGAACCCCGACACCGTGACCCAGTGGCCGCCGTCGAAGGGGTACACCTGGTCGGCGCGGTACCGGCTGTTCCAGCCCTTGGACGGGTTGCCGCTCAGCACGACCGGGATGCCCTGCTTGACCCAGTCGGTGACCTGGCCGAAGTTCGTCGACTCCGACCACTTGCCGCCGCTCGCCGTGATCAGGTTCTCGAGCTCGGAGTCGGTCGTGCCCACCGACGTGTCGTTGCGGCCTGTGGCCAGCACGCGCGCCTTGTCGAGCACCGCCTCGGAGTTCTGCCCGCTGAACCCGGGCACGTCGAGCCCGACCATGCGCAGCGCCATGGTCGTCGACGCCGGCCCGCAGTTGGGGCGCATCGACGGGCCGTCCGGCAGGTACTTGCCCGCGAACTGCGCGATGTGCTTCGTCCAGTAGTCCTGCTTCGTGCGGGGCGCGACCGACGAGCTCGGGATGGCGACGGCGCCGTCCGTGCGGGTGGTGGTCGCCGCGGTCGGCGCCTGGGCCTGCGTCTGGGCCTGCGCGGCCGCTGCCTGCTGCTGCTGCTGGGCCGCCGCCGCCTGGGCCTGCGTCTCGGCCTGCAGCTGGGCCAGCGCCTGTGTTTGCGCCGCCTCGGCAGCGGCGAGTGAGGACTGGGCCGCCGCCGCCTGGCCCTGCCCGGTGGGGGCAGCTGCTCCCTGCGCCTGCCCCTGGGTCCCCTGCATCTGGGCCAGGGTCGCCGCGTCGTTGGCGGCGACCTGCTGGGCCACCGCGAACAGCTCCTCGGGGTTGATCCGCTTCACGCGCGCCGTCAACCCTGCGAGGGGGTTGGGCTTCGCGGCTGCGGTGGGCAGTGCTGCGGGGCTGCTGGTCAGTGCTGCGGTCACGTAGTACCTCGTGTCGCCGGATGGCCTCTTCGGCGGCCGCCGCCCGCTGGGCAGGTGGGGCCATTCACCGGAGTGTCGGGGTGGCCGCCCACGGCGTTCCAGAACCGGCCACGGAATGGCCCCCGCGCGCATCGAACCGCATTGCAGCGTGCTTCGCCGGCGCGTCGAGTTGCGGCCGGCGCGTGGCCTCGCCCGGCCGCCACCCCCGTGGCGCGGTGGCCGGTCCGGTCGCCGAGGCCGCGCGGTGGCCCGTTCCGCGTGGCCGCCCGCACGCGGCTCCAGCGCGCTCCGCACCGCAGTGCGTGCGCCGCTCCGGGGCACGCTGCCTCCCATTCCCCACCAACTCGGTAGAGTACGGGGGTCCGCTTTCCTCCCCCAAGGAGCACCGCCCGAATGAGCACCACCCTCGAGGCCCCCAGCGACACCGTCGAGCTCGTCGTCCCGCACGGCGGCACGCTCGTCGACCGCGTCGTCACCGGCGCCGATGCCGAGGCGCTGCGCGACCGCGCCGCCTCGCTGCCGACGGTCACCCTCACCGACACGCAGGCCGCCGACCTCGAGATGATCGCCGTCGGTGCCATGAGCCCGCTCACCGGGTTCCTCGGCCAGGCCGACTACACGAGCGTGCTCGAGGACGTGCGCCTCGCCGACGGCACCGTGTGGTCGCTGCCCATCACCCTGCGTGTGCACGAGGACGTCGCGGGTGACGAGGTCGCGCTGCTCTCACCGGAGGGCCAGCCCCTCGCGGTGCTGCAGGTGACCGAGCGCTACACCGCCGACAAGGAGCGCGAGGCCGAGCTGGTCTACGGCACGACGGAGGAGGCGCACCCGGGCGTGGCCATCCTCTACGCCCAGGGCGACACGATCCTCGCGGGACCGATCCAGGTCTTCGACTTCCAGCCGAACCTCTTCGGCGACTACCTGCAGACGCCGCGCGAGACGCGCGCCGCCATGGAGGCGAACGGCTGGGCCACGGCGGTCGGGTTCCAGACCCGCAACCCCGTGCACCGGGCGCACGAGTACATCCTCAAGACGTCGCTGGAGATCGTCGACGGCCTGCTCCTGCACCCGCTCGTCGGCCGCACGAAGGACGGCGACATCCCCGCCGACGTGCGCATGCGCTGCTACGAGGTGCTGATCGACAACTACTTCCCCGCCGACCGCGTGCACCTGGCCGCCTTCCCGGCCGCCATGCGCTACGCCGGGCCCCGCGAGGCGGTGTTCCACGCACTCACGCGCAAGAACTACGGCTGCTCGCACTTCATCGTCGGGCGCGACCACGCCGGCGTCGGCTCGTACTACACGACGTACGAGGCGCAGGAGTTCATCTCCCAGTTCTCGCAGCTCGAGCTGGGCATGACGATCCTCAAGTACGAGCACTCGTTCTTCTGCACCAAGTGCGAGGGCATGGGCTCGGCCAAGACGTGCCCGCACGGCGCGGAGGACCACGTCTTCCTCTCCGGCACCAAGGTCCGCGAGATGCTCGGCCAGGGCATCAAGCCCCCGGTGCAGTTCTCCCGCCCCGAGGTCGCCGAGGTGCTCATCAACGAGTACACGAAGCAGGGCTGAAGCACTTCGACGCCCCTCGTTCCGCACAGGTTGCGGGACGAGGGGCGTTTTTTTGTGCTCCGTCGAGGGGAAACACCCCCCATGCGCATCGATCCGTCACAGCTCAGCGAGCCGCTCGCCCACATCCTGGGGGCCGGCGCGACGGATGCCGCGCAGGGACAGAAGGCCTCGAGCGCCGCCAAGACGCCGATCGAGGACCCGCAGCTGGAGCGCCTCGACCAGATGCTGCTGCGTCGCCTGCAGGCGAATGCCACTGCCGGCGCGGCCAGCAGCGTGGTCTCCTTCCAGGACGCACAGGACCGGATGGACCGGCTCCGCGAGCTCGCGGCCGCCAACCCGGGCGCGGCTGCGGCCGCCCAGGGGACGCTCGACAGCTCGCGCGTGCGCGGCCTGCTCGGCGGTTGATCCCACCCGCGTAGGATCGGCCGGTGTCCCGGCGCATCCTCGCTCCTGCCCTGCTGCTGTTCGCTGCCCTCGCGTCGATGGCTGCGGTGTTCGGCGTGCACCAGATCGAGTCGGGTGGCGGTCCCCTGGCCGAGCCGTACGTGAGTCCGACGGTGGCGCCCGGCGTGAAGGCCGCGCGCATCCGCTTCACCGCGCAGCACCGTGAGCACGTCACCGTCCGGGTGGTCGACGAGGACGGTCGCGTCATGGCGACGCCCCGGCGTGACCGCCTCGAGCGCGGTGGCGAGCCCGGGACGATCTTCGAGTGGGACGGCACCGACGACCACGGGCACCCGCTGCCCGACGGCAGCTACCGCGTCGAGCTGCAGCGGCGCGGCGACCGGCGCACCTACTCCACCTCGAACCTCGTGCGCGTGGACACCCATCCCCCGGTCGCCAAGCTCGACGCGGTGAGCGTGGTGGACGGGCAACTGCGCGGCCTCGTGCTGCTCGACCCGAGCGACGACGCCCAGCTCGGCGCCTACGACGAGGACGGCGACAAGATCCGCACCTTCCGCGCCTCGCGTCCCTCGTCCGACACGGTCACCGTGACGCCCCGCGACCGATGGCCCGCGCACACGGTGCTCGTGCGGTTCACCGTGCCGCTCGACGGGCGAGACCCGAAGGATGTGCACCTCGCCGTCGTCGACCTCGCGGGCAACCGGACGGTCCTGGGCGAGTGACCGACGGCGCACACCTGGTGGCCACCGTCGGGGGCCTCGTCGCCGCAGCCGGGGCGCTGCTGCGCCTCTCGACGCGCGCACGCGTGCACGCGCTCGGGCTGCCCGCGATGCTCGCGGGTTGGCTCGCGGTCGTGGTCGCGGTCGCGCCGTCGTCGGTGCGCGACCACCTCGCGCCGGCCCTCGCCG
>JAOPYS010000015.1 GCA_025964465.1 Thermoleophilia bacterium | reverse complement strand
TCGGCTCGATCGGCTCCGGCGGACCAGCTGAAGGGATTTCAGCCACCGCGGGCGGCAACCAACGGTGACCGGCACGGACGCCGACACCTGCTGGAGTGATGTCGTTCTCTCCCCTCAGGCGGGGGCGGGTGCCCTCGGGTTCCCGCCCCCGTTTGTTCTTCCCGCATCGCAACACCCCGCTCCAGGTGCCCGATGAACGGGTACGGCGCGTCGGGACGCGCGCCGCATCGGATGAGATGGGACGGACTGTTCGGGATGGGACCGATCGCACACGCAGCTGCGGGGCACGCCACGCCCGCAGGCCTGCGCGGGGTGCTCAGCGACATCGCCCACATGGGCGGCGTCCACACGGTGGCCAGCGGCATCGGCATCGCCGTCGACACGCGCCTCGCTGGATGGGGCGCTCGCATGGCGGCGCGAAACAGCGCCGCGGCGGGCCCGGACCTGCTGCGAGGGGCCGGCGAGGTGGGGCGTGCGGCGGCGGCGTACCACCCGATGCTGGGCGACCTGCCCGCCGAGGACGCCCAGCGCGCCCGCGCGCTCGTCGAGGAGGCGCTGGACGGCCTGCAGCCGCACCTCGTCGTGAACCGTCGCGTGTCGCCGGCGGATCCGTCGAGCTGGGACGGCGACGGCCTGCTGCGCACCATCAACACCTCGCCCAGCAGGAGCGCGGGCCAGGCGGCACGGCGCCTGATCCGCACGGCCTGGGAGCGGGCGACGGGCAAGTACGGCGACGGAGCGCTCGGCGGCCACACCGTCTATGCCAGCCTGCAGTTCACGCCGGCGCCGGTCACCGGCGCGGCGCTGACGCGCGCTGGCGGGGTGCGGCTGTTCGGCCCACACGTCGCGCACCTGCGTGACACCGTCCTGGATCGCGCGACGATCGCGGCCCGGGACACCGGGCCGGCGCCGCACCCCACGCTGCTCGCCCCCTTCGAGCGACTTCCCGACGTCGTCCTCGAACGTCTCGCGCGCACGCACGGGTTCCAGGACGACGTCGTGATCCACGGTGGTGCGCAGCGCCTGGGGCTGGCCGGGCCGCAGCTGCCGGTCGATGCGCGACGAACGTTCGGCGCGTGGCTCCGTGACGATCCTCGGACGTCGGTGGAACGGCTCCGGACCTACCTGCAGTCGCCGGCGCTGCGTGACGTGGACCACATGGTGGAGGCCGAGGTTCGCGGCGTCCGACCGGGCGACATCGATGCCGTCGCCCTCGACGTCACGGACCCGTGACGAGACGACCTCGGCGAGCGCTCACGCCGACGACCGGTCGCGCCACGCGCCCTCGCTCCATCGCTCGTGCAGGCCGCGCGAGTCCCCCCAGCGGAGCTCCGCATCCAGCGGGTGCTCGGGTGCGAGCAACGCGACGATTCGGCGCAGGTGCGGCTGGAGCAGCTCGCGGTACCGCCACGGCCGCAGCTCCTCGTCATCCTCCACCCGCCCGTTCGCGCCCCACCACGCGCGTCGGATCGCCTCCTCCGACGAACTGACGTGCAGCCGGGTGACGCACCGCTCGCATCCGTCGAAGTTGACGACGACCGGCAGGGGCGAGCCCGCCACGAGCACCATCGCGTCGTTCACGACCGCCAGCGCCCGATAGGGGCCCGGCGTGACGACGTGGCGGCACGGCGGTGCGACCCTGCCACCGCGTTCGCCCACCGGCTCCCAGACCGCCTCCACCGTCGCGCCACATCGGCCGGGGTCGTGCAGGGCCTGCGCGAGCACGGCGAGGACGACCCCGGGGGGCTCGATGGCTCGCGAGGGTCGCAGGTCCAGGCCGAGGCTCCAGTCGTGCACGAAGGGCGTGTCCGGCCGCAACGGCCGCTCGAGCCCGTCGTACCCGTCGGCAGCGTCGCTGCGGGGTGCGTCGCTCACCGGGTGCCTACCTCGATCTCCATGCGACCCCTGTACCCCACGCGGCACTTCGGATCCCCGTTGCCAGATCGCCGCCCGGCCGGCACGCTCGACAGGGGGCGCGGCACATGGACGTGTGCGCGGGGGAGGACGAGCGGACGTGACTGTCGGACGAGTGACGCAGCCAGCGACCGGCGCTGCGCGAAGCGACGCCCCGACACCCGCCGCAGCGCCGACCGCCAACGCCACCGCCACCGCCACGAAGGCCGACGCGCCGAAGACGGCCGCCACACCGGAGGTCTCGAAGTCGACGGCGGCCGCGCACACCGTCGCGAAGGCAGCCGACCCCTCGAGCCCCGAGGCACTGGTCGCCACGCCGGCGAAGCCCGCGCCCGCCGACAAGCGCACGCCGGCAACGGCGGACGGCGTGCTGGCAGCGCAGGCCACCACCAACGACGCGTCAGCCGACCGCCAGGCCACGACGGGCCGCACGTTGATCGCGACGCCCGGCACGCCGACCACGCCGCGAACCGCCGCCGCCGGAGCGCACGCGGCCCCGACCGCCACCGAAGCCACGTCGCCGACCGCGTCCTCGAAGGCGATGGCGTTCAAGCCCGACCCGTCGCAGCCGAGCACGACCACCGGGAACGGCAAGGCCAGCCCCTCGAAGCCCGGCCCCAGCACGCCGACACCGGCGCCGAAGGGCACCGACCTCGACGCGAAGTTCACCGAGGCGCAGCGCACGGAGATGCGCGCCAAGCAGGACGCGATGGAGGCCGAGGCCAAGGCGGCGGCGACGCCGGACGCGCGTCGCGACACCCGCGCCGACTACTACGCAGCGACCCCGTACTACGTCGAGGACGACGGCACGATCTACGCCGCGACCTACGCGCGCGGCACGGGCGACTTGACCATCGCCCGGAAGGACACGGTCGACACCAAGCTCGACGAAGCCGCAGCGAGCACGGCGAAGCAGGGCCAGGACCAGCTCGCCAAGGACGTGTCCGGGAAGACCGAGGAGCAGCGGCGCCAGGTCACGGCGGCGTACTACACCGAGCACCCGGTGAAGGTCGAGACGGTCGGCGGCACACAGGTCGTCTCCAAGGCGATCGTCGATCCCCAGAGCGGCAACGTGTCGTTCGAGGAGCAGCCGTCCTCCGTCGAGATGGCACGCGAGAACGTGATCCACGACGACGGCTCACGCACCAACGTCGCCACGGCCACGAGCGAGCTGAGCGCCGACGGGCACGACGTCTCGACGATCACGCAGGACATCGACCCCAGCGGCACCGTGCAGCAGACGCGCACGACCCGCGACCACGTCGAGCACGGCTCCGAGCCGGGCAACGGCACCAAGCCGCCCGTTGCGACCACGCACGTCATCAACGAGAGCGGCACCTACGGCGCCAACGGCCTGCCGATCACCGAGCACCGCTCGGAGATCCAGGACGTCGACGGCGTCAGCAACGAGAGCGTCAGCGTCGACAGCTCCTACGACGCCAAGGGGCTGCTCACCAAGCAGGCGATCGACGAGCAGGTCACCGACGCGACGAGCAGCGCCACCTCGACGACCACGACCAGCTACACGGCGGGCATCCCGGTCAGCAGCCATTCCGAGAGCGCCATGACCGGCCCGCTCAAGGACGGCAGCGGCGAGGTGGACCTCTTCTCCACCATCGACCGCCAGTTCAACAGCGTCGGCGAACCGACCTCGGTGACCGAGAAGGACACGACCCGTTCGAGCGGCACCGTGCCCGGCTCCGGCGACACGCCCACCGAGGAGTGGGAGCAGCTCGAGGAGCGCACCACGACGCTCTCCAACGCCGGGAAGCCGATCTTCGACGAGTATGGCGCCCCGCTGGTGAAGCCGGCGATCACCTACGACAACACCTACACCTCGACGCTCAAGGGCGCGGGCTACGACGACGACTTCGACCTCGTCACGGTCAAGAAGTCGCACGCCGACAACGCCGATTCCGCCGAGCTCGAGTTCGACCGCTTCGCCCACGTCACCCAGACGAGCTACGGCAAGGACTCCGACGGCAAGGGCGTCGTGTCGACGTGGGACACGCCGGTGGACCCGAAGACCGGAGCGACGGTGACCGAGCCGCCCGCCGACTGGTGGCCGGCCGACGGCTCAGGGGACTGGGACGTGGCCAACTACGGGGTCTCCACCTACTACCAGATGGAGAGTCCGAAGGGCCCGGACTGGAAGCCGTTCGATGAGCTGAGCCCCGCCGAGCAGTCGCAGTGGCGCCAGAAGTGGCTCGCGCAGCCCGACCTGAATCCCGAGGCGCTCGACATGCGCCGCGAGCTGTGGCAGCACCAGAACTCCAGCACCGACGACAACAAGTCCGGCTGGCGCAAGTTCAAGGACGGCGCGACGCAGGCCCTCGCCGTCGTGTCGGCAGTCGCAGGCGTGGGCCTGCTCTTCACCGGCGTCGGCACTGCGTTCGGCGCCGGCCTGCTCGCCGTGTCGGCGGGGGCGGGCGCGATCGCGTTCGGCTCCACGGTGTCCGACTACGTGAGCGGTCGCAACCACGTGAGCGGCACCGACGTCGCGCTCTCGGGCGCGATGCTGATCCCCGGCGTCGGCGGCGGGCTCGCGCGCACCGGCGCCGCGCTCGCGGAGGGTGCCAGCACGGTGGCCCGGCTCGAGGGCATCGCCAACGCGGCCAACACGGCCGGCAAGGCGGCGACGGGCGCGTACGCGACCTACTCGACCGCCTCCGTGGTGCACGACGCGATCACCGGCCAGCCGGTCTCGGGGCTCGACCTGCTCAACGTGTTCGCCGCCTGGGGCGGTGCCAAGCACGCCTTCGGCGCGAAGACCGGCGGCAACCAGGCCGAGGTGACGCAGGCGACGCAGCGATCCAACTACCTGCGCCAGGTCGCACCCGACCTGACGGCCGAGGAGATCGCCGTCCTGTCGAAGCTCGACGTCGAGCACGTGTTCGAGGGCAACCTCGAGGTCGGCAAGTCCGGTGAGATCGAGGCGCAGGGCGTGCACTGGGCCGGTGACGGCAGCGAGCTGCCGGCGAACGTCAAGGTCACCCCGAAGAAGCCGCCGAAGGATGATCGGGCCTACTCGGCCAGCGTGCAGATCACCGCGACCGACGGCACCGTCTACACCAAGCCGACCGGTTCGACGATGTTCCCGGCCAACTGGTCGCGGACCGAGGTGCTGCGAGCGATCAAGGCGGCCTACGAAGAGGGTGTCGGCGACACGGCGCGCCACAGCCCCGGCCAGACCCCCGGATCGTCGGTGTTCAACGGCGACTACCGCGGATTCAAGATCAAGATCGTGGTCGACGCACAGGGCAACATCGTGACGGCGTTCCCGCTCAACGACCGACAGAAGCTCACGTCCTGAGCCGCGCGGGTAGGCGCAGACCATGATCACGATCGCCCGCACGCAGGGGGGCACGCTCACGTTCGACGGGCTCCCCGACGGTACGCCGCCGCAGCTGGCGAACTTCCTCGAGGGCGACCTCGACCGCGACGACACGGACCCGATCGACGACCTGCTGCGAGCGATCGCCGCAATCCGTTCGGGCGAGCGCGATTCGTACGGGGGCTCGTACGACCTGACGAGCCTGCACGTCACCCGCGAACACGCCGTGCTCGGGGGCGCCTACCGGAGCGAGACGAACCCCGGGTACGTGGTCGACCTCGACCTGTTCGAGGCCGCCGTCGTCGCGCTTCGGGAGTTCCTGCGCCGCGAGGAGCCGTGACACGATTCGGGCGGCCCCGAAGGACCGCCCGATGACCCGTGGTGTGGTGGTGTTGGCGGGGCGTTGCTGACTACCGGATGTACGCCTCGAGCTTCTTGGAGTCGCGGTAGCTCTTGAGCTTGGAGAGGGTCTTGGCCTCGATCTGGCGGATGCGCTCGCGCGTGACGCCGAACCGCTGGCCGACCTCCTCGAGCGTGCGGGGCTCCTCGCCACGCAGGCCGAAGCGAAGCTCGAGCACCTTGCGCTCGCGGTGCGAGAGCGTCTCCAGGATCTCGGCGACCTCCTCGCGGCGCGCCTTGCCGGTGACGGCGTCGGCGGGCACGGGGGTGACGGTGTCCTCCACGAAGTCGGCGAGGGAGCTGTCCTCCTCGCCACCGACGGGCGTCTCGAGCGAGACGGGGTCCTGGTTGAGCTTGAGGACCTCGCGCACCTTCTCCGGCGTCATCTCCATCGCGACGGCGAGCTCCTCGTGCGAGGGGTCACGGCCGAGCGACTGCGAGAGCGAACGCTGCGTGCGGATGAGCTTGTTGATCGTCTCGACCATGTGCACCGGGATGCGGATGGTGCGGGCCTGGTCGGCGATGGCACGGGTGATCGCCTGGCGGATCCACCACGTGGCGTACGTCGAGAACTTGTAGCCCTTGGTGTAGTCGAACTTGTCGACCGCGCGCATCAGGCCGAGGTTGCCCTCCTGGATCAGGTCCAGGAACTGCAGGCCACGGTTCTGGTAGCGCTTGGCGATGGAGACCACGAGGCGCAGGTTCGCTTCGATCAGGGCGCGCTTGGCCGCCATGTCGCCGCGCTGGATGCGCTTGGCGAGCGAGACCTCCTGCTCACCGGTGAGCAGCGAGACCTTGCCGATCTCCTTGAGGTACATGCGGACCGGGTCGTCACCGATCGACGGCCCACCCTTGCCCTCGGATAGGTCGAGGTCGCTCTCGGTCTCGGCGTCGTCGAAGCCGGCCTTGCCGGGCTTGTCGTCGACCGGCTTGGAGACGCGGCGACGCGGCGTCGTGGGGGACGCTGCGGCCTTGGCCTCGGCGACGGTGAAGGTCTCGTCCTCCGCGCCGGTGGCGGCTGCGGTGGTCTGGTCCTGGCGCGCGGTGTTGTCACTCACGTGGGTCTGCTCCTGTCTGCGGTGCCGGGGGGGCATCGGCCGCCGCGAGGTGTGACTTGAGCCGGGACAGGAGGGCGAACCACGGGAACCGGCCACTCCAATGTCGGTGCAAACTGGAAAAACGTCAAGTGCAAGTTCGGGGAGGACC
>JAOPYS010000441.1 GCA_025964465.1 Thermoleophilia bacterium | reverse complement strand
GCCTGGAAGCCACGCTGCGCCTTGATCATCTCGGTGAACTCCGTCGCGAGGTCCACGTTCGACATCTCGAGGTAGCCGACCGCGAGCTGACCGTTGCCGTTGGCCCCGACGAAGTCGTCGAGCGGAGCGCCGGAGTTCTGGCTCTCCTTCCAGTCGTTGTTGCCGACCTGCGTCAGGCCGCCCGCGTTGGCGAAGCGCGAGATCGCGATCTTGGCCACCGTGATGCGCTGGTTGTTGAGCGCGGTCGGCGGCACCGTCCCGGGCGGATCCATGAAGATGCCGGACACGGAGCCGTCTGCGCCGATGATGATGTCCTTGTACTGGTTCGGCGGCAGCGTGATCTGGGTCAGCGGATCAGGCGTCGCCCCGTTGGGGGTCGCGGTGAACGAGCCCGGCACGGTCGCCAGCGCGGGCGTCGTGAGGTCGTTGTCGGCCCAGCCGAGCACGAAGGCGCCCGCGCTCGTCACGAGCGTGCCCGTGGCGTCGAAGGTGAAGTTGCCGGCCCGGGTGTAGGAGACGTCGGGGGTGCCCGCAGCGATCGATGCGGAATCCGGGGCGACGTTGAAGAACCCGTCACCCTGGAGCGCGAGGTCGGTCTGCACGCCGGTGGTCTGGAGGGCACCCTGCGTGAAGCGCTGGGCGATCGAGTCCACCGTCATGCCGAGGCCAACCTGGACGTTGTTCGTACCACCGAGCGTCGGGCTCGGGGCACCGGCGCCCTGCGTCGTCTGCGACAGCAGCGTCTTGAAGGCGACGTTGGACGCCTTGAAGCCGTACGTGTTGACGTTGGCGATGTTGTTTCCGACGACGTCGAGCATGGTCTGGTGGTTACGCAGACCGGAGATCGAGGTGTACATGGCTCGCAACATGGTGACTACTCCCTAGTGAGGTTCGTGCTTGCTTCGTGGATGGTGAGCAGGAAACGCGTCGGGCTTCCTGCCCTGCCGACTTTCCTCGGGAGAGGTCCAAGTCGGGTATGCGACTGACTGACTGACTGGTCTCGCTACATCAGGCGATCACCGCGGAGTCGATGTTCGTGTACACGTTCTCCCTCGCCTGATGCGTGCCAAGGGCGGTGATGACGGTCCGGTTCTGCGCGCTGACGACGAGTGCGTTGTCGTCGAGCAGGACCAGGCTGTCCTTCGCCCCCTTGGCCACGGCCTTGTCGACCGCGGTCTCGAGTCGTGTGTGCTGTGCGTCCGTGAGCTCGATCCCTCGCTGCTTGAGCCGGGCCAGTGCGTGGGCGCTCCACTTGATGGAGGCGCCCGGCGCTGCGTCCGGTACTGCGGCGGGGGCGGCAGGGGCGTCGGTCGGAGTGGCTGACGGCAGCTTGCCGCGCAGCACCTCGTCGAACGTCCTGCCGTCGGCTGTCCGTCCGGGGCCCGACGACTTCGTCGTCGCAGGCTCCGGCGCGAGCGGCCGAACCGTTGCGGGGTTGATGCGGATCGGATCCGCCGCCCCACTCATGCGAACACCTTGGTCACGGCCGACGACTTGATGCGCTCGGCAGCGACACCCTCGAGCACGAGGAACATGCCGCCGTCAGGCGTCTGTTCGATGTGGTCGACCTTGCCCTCGGCCTCTTCCTGCCGCATGACGTTGCCGTCGGCATCCTTGATCGTCGACGTGTAGTTGACGGTCTTGCCGATCATGCCCACGCCCTGCGCGAGCGAGAGGGTCTCCATGGCCTTGGCCATGTTGTCCATCTGCTCGACCTGGCTGAACTGGGTCACCGACGCCATCATGTCCTTCTGGTCCATGGGGGCGGTCGGGTCCTGGTTCTTGAGCTGGGCGATCATCAGCTTCAGGAACATCTCCTTGTCCGTGCCCTGCTCGTTCTTGCCGACGATGCGCGACTTCGTCGGATCGGCCACCGAGGTCGGCGGCGCAAACGTGGCTGTTGCGGAAGTTGTCGTCATCTCGTCTTCACCTCCTCCCTGATCTCGCGGTCTCGTCCTCGCCTACGCGAGGACACTGACGTCTCCGTCGTGGATGGCATCCGGGTCGACCTCGCGGTCGCCCATCAGGCCCGGGATGACGGCAGCGGCGCCCGCCAGGCTGGCGGCCGAGCCGCTGCTGGTGCGCGTCGCCGAGTGGCGCAGGTCGGCGGCGGCGCGGGCGTTGGCCCCACCGGCACCGGAGTCGCCACGCACGTCGACCGAGAACTCCTGGATCGACAGCCCCTGGTTCTCGAGGCTCTTCTTGAGGTCGTCGAGGTTGGTCTGGAGCGTGTCGAGCGTCTCGGCCCGATCGACGAGGACGGTCGCGGCGACCACCCCGTCACGGATGTGCATCTGCACCGAGACCTCGCCCAGCTCGCGCGGCTTGAGGTTGAGCTGCACCTGCGTCCCGCCACTCGCCTGCGACAGCTTCAGGCGCGTGGCCAGCTGCTCGGCAATGTGGTCGATGCGCGCCTGCTGGCCGGCTCCGAGGAGGCCTTCCTGCACGCGCACGCCGGCACCCGACAGGTTGCCGGAGCGGGTGGCCTCGAGCGGAACGGACTGCAGCGAGGTCGCATCGACCTTGGTCGGTGCCGCTGCGTCCGGGCTGCCCTCCTCCGCGTGCTGCTCGGCGACCTTGGCCTGCACCTGTGCCTGGAACTGTGCGTTGGCGGCGACCGTGGTCGACTGCCCCTGCACGTTCCGGGCGACCTGTGCGACCTGCGGCGCCTCGGCGTCGACCACCTGGACGTCGGCGGTGCCGGCGTCGTCGGTGGTGGTCGTCGATGCGGCGGCCTTGGCCTGTGCGTCGAGCGTCCCTGCCTTGAGCGTCGCGGTGTCGTCGGTGGTGGTGGATGCGTCCGCGGCGACCGCCTCCTGCACCGTGGCGACCGCACCCGCGGCTGCGGCATCTCCCGATGCGACGTCCGCGACAGAGGCCGTGGCCACCGCCTGGACGGCGACGTCGGTCGGGGTCGCATCGGGTGCGACCTCGGTCGTTGCCGTTGCCTGCAACTGGGACTGGACGGGGGAAGGTCCAGACGTCGCAGCCGGTGTCGATGCGACCGGGCTCGTCTGGCCCGCCGTCGCATCACCGACCTCGATGTCCTCCGCACCCCGCAGCGTCGCTGCAGTCACTGCCGTTGCGGCGTCTGCCGCTGCCGTCGTCGCGACGGGTGTTGCCGTGGTGGCCTCTGCTGCTGCGTCGACGTCCGTGGACGCATCCGCAGTCGCCGCACCCGCACCGGCGTCGATCGCCAGTCGCATGGCCGCGTCGACCGCATCGGTCGGCGCCGCTGCGGTCACTGCCGCCGCGGTGGGCACGATGATGGCGTCGAGGTCGGCGACCGGCGCTGCGGCCACTGCCACCGTGCCTGCCGTCGCGCTCGCCGCGGTCGCATCGGCTGCCGCCGCATCCGCGAGCTGGGCGTTCGCTGCTCCCGCTGCGTCGGCCGCACCTGTGGCTGCATCGGCACCGTCGGCTGCCTCGGCATGCTCGGTCCCCGCGGCGTCGGCCTTCGCGGCCGCCGTCTCGTGGTCGGCATGCTCGGTGCCCTTGGCGTGGCGTGTGTGCGCCGCGCCGTCCGTGTCGTGCGTGTCATCGTTGGAGACACGTGGTCGGTCGGTCGTTCCGATGGCTCGGCCTCGCTCGAGGCCTCGCTCGGATGCGTGGCCGTCGCGCTGGTCGCGGACCGTGTGGGCACCTGCCAGGGCCTCCTCGAACGCCCCGTCGCCGTGCGTGGTCTCGGGCAGCTTGGTCGCTGCCTTCGGAGCCAGGTCCGAGACGGACATCGAGTTGGTCAGTGTGGAGTGGATCATGCGTGTCACCTCCTTCCGTGGTTCGTGAACAGCTGCGTCATGCCGCTGCCAGGTGTGTGTAGGTCAACGGCCGTTCAGGGTGTGAACCCGAGTTCGGCCGCGTAATCGAGCACTCGTGCAACGTAGGACTTCGTCTCCGCATAGGGCGGGACGCCGCCGTACTTCTGCACTGCGTTGGGGCCTGCGTTGTAGGACGCGACGACCTTGGTGACGTCGCCGTGGAAGCGGTCCATGAGCTGGCGCAGGTACTTGGTCCCGCCGGCGATGTTCTGCCAGGGGTCCGAGGTGTCGGTGACGCCGAGGCCCTTGGCCGTCGCGGGCATGAGCTGCATGAGCCCCTGCGCGCCGGCGGGCGACGTGATCTGGGAACGGAAGGCACTCTCCGCGCGCGAGACCGCGATGACGAGCTCGCGCGGCACGCCGAAGCGCTGCGACGCGGCGTCGACCATCGACTTGAGCTGGGGCGACCAGCCATCCACCTTGGCCGGCGTGGCGAACCCGGGGCTGCCGATCGGAGCGGACGCGCTCTCCGCCCCCTTGGTCCCCGCGAGCATGCGCGCGGTGGACCCCGGGACGTTGGTGCCCGTTCCCCACTGGCCGGGCGGCACCTCGCTGGACGCGGTGACGATCTTGGACGGACCCTCGGCGAAGCGGTTGCGCGCGGTGGCGAGCACCTGGTCGAACCCCTGCGAACCGACGGTGCGGACGTTTGCCTGCATGCCGAAGCGGCCCTGCAGCTCCGAGACCCGCGCGATGGCGTCTGCGTAGCTCATGCGGCACCCGCCTCGACGGCTCGGTGCGCGGCGGCGGCGACCTGGCGGTCACGGACGGAGCGGATCGTGGCAAGCTCGTCGAGCTCGGCCCCCTCCTCACGGAGACACTGCTTCTTCCAGGCAGCGAGTTCCTTGTCGTGCAGGCGGTCGAGCGCCTCGCGACGGGCCCGGGCTGCGACGAGGCGCGTCCGCACCAGCTCGACGCCCTTGTCGTACTGGCGCAGCTTCACGCCCAGGTTGAAGATCTGCTGGCGGTGCCACGTGCCGAACCGCGCGACGTGCGCCATCTCTGCCGCGCTGCGGCCGGGGGTGCGCAGGTACTCGTACAGCTGCGCCTCGGCGTCGCGCGATTCGTCGATCTGCGCGACCACGCCGTTTCGCTCCCGCATGACGCGGGCCAGTTCGACCTGCACCACCTCCTCCTGCTGCACGCGGAGTCGGCGAATGCCTTCAAGCCTGAATACGAAGCGTTGCATCTCGAAACGCGCATCGGGCGGTCGATCCGCTCCCTTGACGCTGTCCGGAGCGACAGGGATGGATTGCAAACGCTGCGCGCACGATGACGCCGCGGCCGGCGCAGGCGCCTAACGTAGGTGGTTCGACCTAGTACCTCCCGGCCCCCGCGTCGTACAACCGATCTATGGCGGCATGCCGGCCGCCTGCCACGCGCACCGATGACCGTTCGCCGACGGGGTGCGCAGGGTGAATTGCTTGGGGGGAAACGCCATGAGCGTCACACGTACGTCGAACTCGTCCACGTCCACCACGGACGCATCCGCGCGGCTCGCTGCCGCCATCGAGCGCAGCTCGCAGCCCGCACCGGCCGCCAAGCCGGATGCGACCACCGCTGCGCTGACGCCCGCCGCGAAGCCCGCTCCCCTGGTGGCTGCGGCTGCTCGCCACGCCGGCTCGACCGTGCGCGGCACCACGACGGCCACGCGGGATGCGTCGGTCGGCGCGCACGCAGCGCCCGACAACGCCGCCGCCACGAGCGAGGCGGCCAACAACGTGCAGTCGGTCGCGCCCGGCGCCGACACCACCGGTGGTGGCTCCACCAGCTCGGACGCGTACTCCCCGTACCAGGCCTCGACCGACGCGTACGCCTCGCAGGGCCCGGGCACCGCCCCGGCCGGCACCGCCCCCGCCGGCGAGGCACCCGCGGACGCGTCCTCGTCCTCCACGCCGTCCACGAGCTCCTCCTCCTCCTCCTCCTCCTCCACCAGCGACGCGACCGACGCTGCGGGTTCGGCCCCCGCCGCCCAGGCCACCGGCTCGACGCAGGCCACGGGCGCCTGGACGCCCAAGTGGGAATCGACGTTCGAGTCGCTGCAGCTCGCGCCGGCGGACATCGCCTACCTCGCGCAGGGCAACTTCACCGACCAGCAGCTCGCCGGCATCGCGCAGGAGCTCGGCGGCGTCGACGCGCTCGACCCCTCCGCCCCGCAGCCGGGCGTTGACGCGGGCAGCGTCGCATCCGCCAACGGCCCCACCGCGGCCGACGTCGCTCCCGGGCAGCCCGGGGTGACCGGGGCGCAGGAGGCCGCTGACGGTGCGGGCGCGGTGCAGGGCACGTCCGCATGGTCGCCCGAGTGGAAGACCAAGTTCACCGACGTCATGACGAAGATGGGCATGCCGAAGGCGGAGATCGACCAGCAGCTGGCGGCCGTCGGCAACCAGCCGATCACCGAGGACCAGCTCAACGAGGCCTACCGCCAGATGTCAGGCTCGCTCGGCGCCTACGACGACGGCTGGAAGACCAAGTTCACGACCTTGATGGACAAGCTCAAGGTGCCGGCGGCCGAGCGCGAGCAGGTCATGCAGCAGCTCGCGGGCAGCGGCCTCACGGAGGCGCAGCTGCAGGAGGCGTACTCCAAGA
>JAOPYS010000427.1 GCA_025964465.1 Thermoleophilia bacterium | reverse complement strand
TGCGCGAGCAGGCCGTCGACGGGGTGTGGGTGCGGGTCGTGGGCGTGGGTCATCTGGTGTCGGATACTCGACCCCAGCGGCGCGCTCGGTTCACGCGCGCGGGGCACCTCGGGAGCGTCGGCTGAGGGTAGCACGCCCTTGATCCCACGCAAGCATGCGCGACGGACTGCAGCAGCGGCAGTGCCCGGGCGTGCTCAGCCCGGCGCCAGCGCCTCGAACACGATCGGGGCGACGTAGGTCGACGCCGGCTGCGACCCCGCCGGGCGGAACCCGAACACGAACGTCGCCGTGGCGGCCCCGGGCGCGGTGGTGTTGCCGACCTTGGCGGCGGGCAGCGCCGACGACGGAACCCCGCGCCAGTACGTGCCATCAGTCTGCGGGCAGGAGGCGTTGGCCGTCCACAGCGTGGTCACGGTGCCGGTCAGCGACTTCAGGCACACGCCGAACATGCTCGTGGCCGGCGCCGTGTCCCAGTCGCTCGCCGTGTCCACGTAGTCGGACACGTTGCCACCGTCGTCGTACACGAACATGCTCGGGTCGCCGGCCCCCACGTAGCCCACGACCGCGAGGCGCCCCTCGGGGAACGGGACAATCGCCGCCGCGTTGTCGGTGCCGGCGTTGAGCGAACGCGAATCCAGCCCGTCGCCCGACCACGACGTGTCGAGCGTGCCGTCGGGCCGCCACGCGGCGACGCCCTGGTCAGTGCCGGGGTACCCGCCGAGCCACCCCGCCGCCATCAGGCGACCGTTGCCCAGGATCGTGAAGTCCTCTGGGTCGCCCGCACCGAGCGGTGCCACCGCGCCGAGCCCGCCCGCACCGAACGTGGTGTCCGCGACCCCGGCAGTCGTGGTGCGGAACGTCCGCCACTGGTTGGAGCCGGTGGTGCCGACCATGACCGGCTTGCCGTCCGGCTGCAGGGCGATGCAGCACCCGTTGTTGATCCCCGGCGTGCGCACGTAGCCGTTGGGCGCCCCGAAGGTGGTGTCGAGCGCTCCGCCTGCGGTGTAGCGCAGGATGGCGCCCTGCCCATTGACGAGGCCGGACACGTACGCGCGGTTGGTGGCGTCCACGCGCACATCCTCGCCCTCGTCCGCCGCGGCCCCGAGGTCGTCGACGCGCACGCCCGTGGTGTTGTAGGTGGTGTCGAGCACTCCGGCCGAGGTGAGGCGCATGGTCACCACGGAGTCGTAGCCGGCACAGTTGCGCTTGCCCGCGATGAACACGTCGCCGGTCGGCGTCAGGGTCAGCGCCTCCAGGCAGTCGCTGCCCGCGCCCGGGTCGACCATGACCTCGCCGTTGCCACTGAAGGTGGGGTCGAGGTAGCCGGTCGGCAACATGCGCGCGACGTTGAACGTGGTGGAGCCGCCGTCCCGACCGCCCAGCAGGTAGCGCCCCTGGTCGTCGATCGCGATCGAGATGATCGTGCTGAGGCCTTCCGGTGCGGCGAACGCGACCTTGCCGTTGCCCACCGTCGCGCCGTCGAAGGACGCGTCGAGCGTTCCGTCCGTGTTGAAGCGCACCACCATCGGCGTGCCCCCGTCCGTCCCGACCGCGACCACCTTGCCGTCCGCCTGCATCGCCGCGTCGAACACCGACTGGCTGCCGGCGAGCACCGGCGCCACGGAGCCCGCACCGCCCCAGGCCGTGTCCAGCCCGCCGGAGCCGTACGCCCACATTGCCGTGCCGGTGCCGTCGGCCTGGTAGGTGCGCAGCTGGGACGTGTCGTTGGAGGAGGCGAAGCCCACCACGCAGTCGGTGGTTCGCGCCGGCGTGTTCGGGAGCACCGTGCCGAACGAGAGCACGCCGTCCGAGCCCACGCCACCGTCGCATGCCGATGCGTCGAGCGCGATCGCGCTCGGGATGTCGGCGGTCACCACGACGCTCGACGTGGCCGCGGGGGCGGTGCCGGCGAGCGCGGCGGCGAGCAGCATCGCTGCGCCTGCGAGCAGGGCAACGGGGCGACGTCGGGCGGACGGCGAAGCGGGCACGGGGAAGCATCGGCCCCGCGCGGCGGTTCCTTGACCGGGCGGCCGGCCCTCAGGCGCGCAGCGCCGCCACCTTCGCGGCGAGCTGGTCGACCACCGCGGCGTCCTGCAGCGTGGTCGTGTCGCCCAGGTCGCGGCCCTCGGCCACGTCCTTGAGCAGCCGGCGCATGATCTTGCCCGACCGCGTCTTGGGCAGCCCCTCGGTGAACACCAGCAGCTTGGGTCGGCAGAACTTGCCGATGCGCTCGCTCACGTGCGCGATCAACTCCGCCCGCAGCTCGTCCTCCGTGCGGCCGCTGTCGGCGTCGTCGATCGTCACGAATGCGGCGATCGCCTCGCCCGTGAGCTCGTCGAGCATCCCGACCACCGCGGCCTCCGCCACGAACTCGTGCTCCACCAGCGCGCTCTCGACCTCCATGGTGGAGATGCGGTGGCCCGAGACGTTCATCACGTCGTCGACGCGGCCGAGCAGCCAGATGAAGCCGTCGTCGTCGAGCTTCGCCCCGTCGCCGGCGAAGTAGAGGCCCGGCCACTTGGCCCAGTACGTGTCGCGGAAGCGCTCGGGGTCGCCCCAGATGCCGCGCGTCATGCCCGGCCACGGGGCCTTGATCACGAGGTAGCCGCCGTGCCCGTCGGGCACCTCGACGCCCGCCTCGTCCACGACCGCCGCCGCGATGCCCGGGATGGCGCGCGCCGCCGAGCCGGGCTTGGTGTGCGTGATGCCCGGCATCGGGCTGATCATGTGGTGGCCCGTCTCCGTCTGCCACCACGTGTCGACGATCGGGCAGCGCTCGCCGCCGATCACCCGGTGGTACCACATCCACGCCTCGGGGTTGATCGGCTCGCCGACCGACCCGAGCAGGCGCAGGCTCGACAGGTCGTGGGAGGCGGGGTGGTGGTCGCCCCACTTGATGAAGGCGCGGATGGCGGTCGGCGCGGTGTAGAGCGTCGTCACGCCGTAGCGCTCGACGATCTCCCAGTTGCGGTCCTGGCCGGGCCAGTCGGGCGCCCCCTCGTACAGCACGCTCGTCATGCCGAGCGCGAGGGGGCCGTAGACGATGTAGGAGTGGCCCGTCACCCAGCCGACGTCGGCCGCGCACCAGTACACGTCGGTGTCGGGCTTGGCGTCGAGCACCATCTCCATCGATGCCACCACGCCGGTGAGGTAGCCACCCGTGGTGTGCATGAGTCCCTTCGGGCGCGCCGTGGTGCCCGAGGTGTAGAGCAGGTAGAGCAGGTCCTCGCTGTTCACCGCGACGGGCGCGACGTGCGCGGGCGCCGCCTCCAGCAGCTCGTCGAGCCACCGGTCGCGACCCTCGACCCACCCGAGCGGGTGGTCGAGCGCGTCGCCCATGCGGCGGTGCACCACGCAGTGCTCGATGTTGGAGGTGAGCTGCATGGCCTCGTCGGCGAGCTGCTTGAGCGGCACCTGCTTGCCGCGGCGCCAGCCGGCGTCGGCGGTGATGAGCACCTTGCAGTCGGCGTCGTCGATGCGCTCGGCCAGGGACGCGGCGGAGAACCCGCCGAAGATGCAGCTGTGCGCCGCGCCGATGCGGGTGCACGCGAGCATCGCGGCGGGCAGCTCCACGACCATCGGCATGAACAGCGCCACGCGGTCGCCCCGCTGCACGCCCAGGTCGGTGAGCACGCCCGCGAACCGCTCGACGAGGGCCAGCAGCTCGGCGTAGGTCCAGGCGCGGCGGTCACCGTCCTCGCCCTCCCAGTGGTAGGCGACGCGGTCGCCGAGCCCCGCCGCGACATGGCGGTCGAGGCAGTTGGCGCTCACGTTGAGCTCGCCGTCGGCGAACCACTTCGCGAACGGCGCGTCGCTCCAGTCGAGCACGCGCGTGGGCGGCGTGATCCAGTCCAGCTTCTCGGCCCAGCCGGCCCACCACCCCTCGGGGTCTGCCGCAGCCTGGGCGTACACCGCCTCGTCGGGGAAGTTGGCGCGCTCCACGAACGCCGCCGGGGGCGCGAACGTGCGGTCCTCGCGCATCAGGTTCTCGATCGCGTCTCCGCGCGTCTCCGTCGCCTCGGCCATGACCG
>JAOPYS010000417.1 GCA_025964465.1 Thermoleophilia bacterium | reverse complement strand
CGTCCGCCCCGCCGCGTGCTCGTCACCGGTGCGTCGAGCGGCATCGGGCGCGCCACTGCGGTCGAGCTCGCCCGTCGCGGTGCCGTGCACCTCGTGCTCGTGGCGCGGCGCGAGGCCGACCTGGCGGAGACTGCGCGGCTCGCCGCCGCGACCGCCCGTCCCGGGCTGACGGTCGAGCTGCGCCCGTGCGACCTCGCCGACCGTGACGCGGTCGCCGCGCTCGTGGCGGAGCTCGCTGCCGACCCGGCCCCGCTGCACGCCCTGGTCAACAACGCCGGCACGAGCGGCGAGGCCGCCTTCGAGGACCCGGCGTCGGTGCCGGAGCTCGACCGCATGCTCGAGCTCAACCTGCGCACGCCGATGGTGCTGGTCCAGGGCCTGGTCGGACGGCTCGAAGCGAGCGGCGGCGCGGCGATCGTCAACGTCTCGAGCGTGGCCGGGCTGGTCGGCACGCCCCAGTCGATCGCCTACAGCACCACCAAGTGGGGGCTGACCGGGTTCAGCGAGGCGCTGCGCGCACGGCTGGCAGCGCGCGGCGTTCGCGTCGTGGCCGTCCATCCCGGGCCCGTGCCCACGCCGGGCTGGCCACAGGCGTGGCTCGATGGCCGCCCCGTCCTGCGACGCATCGTCTCCTGCGACGCGGAGACGATCGCCCGCACCATCGCCGACGCCGTGGACGGGCGCGGTGGCCCGGCCCCCGTTCGCCCCCGCACCTTCGCGCTGCTCCCCGTCCTGCGGGGCATCGCGCCGTGGCTCGTGCGCGCACTGCTCGCCCGGTCGGCCCGACGCGACCCACGGTTCACCCGCTCCACCGCCCAGGAGGCACCTCGATGAGCGACCGTCCCGCTGCCCTCGGCGCCGCCTTCCAGCGGCGATCGCTGGGTGGACTGCGCACCCGGCACGTCGACCTGCGCGCGCGCGGCTCCCAGCTCGGCCTGCGCATTCTGCTGGCCAGCGACATCCACGCCCGCACGGACTGGTTCCCGCGGCCGCTCGTGGCGCGCCTCGTCGATGAGATCAACGCGGTCGAGGGCGTCGACCTCGTCGCCCTCGTCGGCGACTTCGTCGGCGACGACATCGACTCGATCGACTGGTCGGCCGAGGAGTACGCCCGGATCACCGCACCGACCGTCGGCGTGCTCGGCAACCACGACCACTGGACGGACGCCGCCCGCGTGGAACGCACGCTCGACGCAGCCGGCGTGCGGATGTTCACCAACCGCGCCGAGCCGCTCGACGAGGCGACGGGCGGCGCCGGGCGCGGCGCGTGGCTGGCCGGCATCGACTCGTGTTGGACTCGCCGCAACTCCACCGGCCCGGGCGCCGACCCCGAGGCGGCGTTCGCGGACGTCCCCGAGGATGCCGAGGTGCTGGTGCTCGGGCACGAGCCGCACCTGGCCACCATGCACCAGCACACCGTCCACCTCGCTGGCCACACCCACTGCGGGCAGGTGCGCACGCCCGTCCTCGGCGACTGGACCGCGCGCCTCCACATGCCGCGCTTCTCCGAGCCCTACCCGTGCCGCCTCTACGAGCTCGAGGTCGATCCGGCCTCGGCGACGCCCGCGCGGCGTCGCACCGCACGCGACCGCCGCTGGGTCTACACCACCGCCGGCGTCGGCTACTCGACCGTCGACTTCCGGGCCTTCTGCCCCCCGGAACTCGTCGTCATCGATGCCTGACGCGAGCGACCGGTACCATCCACGTTCGATGCGTCCCGCCTTCGCACCCCCCGCCACCCCCGCGCCCGAGCGTGCGGACGGTCGCAGCCGCGCGCGCAGCGTGCGTGACGTCGTCGCCTGCTCGCTGCTCGTGACGGCCTCGGCAGCGGTGGTGGCCCTGGTGGCAGCGGTGGGCTTCGACGTGCGCTGGTCGCTCGGGTTCGTGGTGGCGCGGTGGATCTTCGTGGCCGTGCTGCTCGCCACCCCGCTGCTGCACCAACTGGCCGTGCGCGCCGGCATCGGCTGGCCCATGCCGTGGGTGCTGAGCACGCCGGCCACCGCGGTGCTGCTCACCGTCGAGTCGATCGCCTTCGACATCGCCAGCGCGCAGCTGGGCGGCTGACGTCACGCGCGGAAGCGCCGCTCGTACCCCACGACGAAGTCGCGCTGCGCCGCGTCCAGTCCGTACAGCCGGGCGAGCTCCGTGTCGATGCGGTCCAGCACGGGCCGCGTCTCGCCCTGGCGGTAGTAGGTGTTGTGGATCGTGCCGACCGAGCGGTAGGTGCAGGTGCGCACCTCGGCGCACGCCTCGAGTGCGCGCTGCAGCTCCTCCCCCATGGAGGTGAGCCGGTCGATCGCGGCGGCGTCGAGCAGGGGGAGCGGGAAGGCCGCGAGGTCGCGCCGGTTGACGTTGCGGTTGTCGGTGAATACCGAGAAGAACCACCAGAACAGCGAGCTGGAGAAGACCGCCAGCAGGGCCCGTGCATCGACGCGCGGATCGACCGGCAGGACCCGCAGCTCGGACGGCTCGCGCAGCTGGCCGTCCGCGCCCCACATGGGAGGCGCGGTCATGGTGAACAGCAGGTAGTAGGACCAGCGCCGCTTGTACAGCACCCGGTTGGGCGCATCGGGGGAGCGCTCGTCGAGCAGGAGGCGCCCGGCCGGCGGGTGGCGGAACAGCGCCTCCAGCAGTCGCGCCTCGATCGGGGTGCCGACCTTGGCCAGGGAGCCGCCGACGTCCTGCGGCGGGAGGGGTTCGTGGCGGACGCGGTCCAGCAGCCCGGCTCGCTCCTCGTGGGTCCAGCGGTGGTAGCGGCTCGTGTACCAGCGCGTCGCGACCGACGGAGATGCGTTCGGCGGGTCGGCTCGCACGCACCCCTCGAGCAGCGTCAGTCGCTGGACCACGCCGCGGAAGAGCGAGGACGGGATGGCATCGAAATGGCTCGAGAAGACGCGGTCACAGGCGGCTGACCACGATGCGCGTGCGGGCGCGAACGCATCCGTGCACGCCGTGGAGATTGGCAGGACGAACGCGGCCCGCGCGCCGGGGCGAGCCGCCGCCAAGGCACGTTCGACGATCCACGCAGAGCGGTTCGGGACGGGTGCGGAGCCGAGGTCGGCCACGTCCTCGCCGGCGGTCGCCCGCACGAACGGGGGGTTGCCGACCACGATGTCAGCCGGCGGGAGCACGTCCGCGCACTGTGCGTCGCCGACCTGCAGCGACGGCGTGCGCGGGTCGTCGCCCGCGACGACGATGTCCAGGACGGCGCGACAGGCGGCGATCGCCTCCGCGTCCACGTCGACGCCGTGCAGCTGCGCCGGTGACACCGCGCCCTCCCCCGCTCCGAGCAGCGCGGCGACCGCGACGAGTTCCGACCAGGCCTCCACGAGGAACGATCCGGCGCCGCAGCTCGGGTCGAGCACCACCAGCTGGCCCAGGGTCGCGACCGCGGCACGTCGGGCGTCGGGGTCCGCGCAGCGCGACGCGAGCATCCCGTGCAGGTCGGCGCCCTCGGCGAGCGCACGGTCGAGGTCGTCGTCGTCCACTCCCGCGGCGTCGAGCAGCCGCATCGCGATCGCACGGCGCACGAGGTGGCGCGCGACATCGGCGTCGGTGAAGAACGCGCCGTCGTCGCGCCGGCCCGACCGCCCGCCGCGCGCCTGTGCCAGCGTGGCCAGCTCCGCCACGGCCTCGGCCGGGCCCATGCGCGCGGATCGCGCCGCGGCGGCGATGTCGTCGATGCGCGCCGCGAGCGAGGTCATCGGGGGATCGTACTCCCATCGCACGACGCGGCTGGCGTAGGCTCGCGCCATGCTCATCCGCGACGACGGCACCACGTGGACGGCGATCGGCCAGCCGGCGCACGCATGGCTGGCCGGGCAGCTGGCGCGGTCGTGGACCCCGCGCCTGCCCGAGGACGTCATCCTCGCGGTGCAGCAGCACGACGCCGCCTGGGCCGAGTGGGATCGGCGGCCCACCCTCCACGAGGGGCGCGCAGCCGCGTTCTTCGAGACGCCGGTCGAGCCGCGTCTCGAGCTGTGGCGACACGTCGCGCACGCCCACGCGGCGCAGAGCCCGTACGCGGCGCTGCTCGTGTCGATCCACGCCACCAACATCCACACGCGGTACGGCGACGACGCCACCCCTCCCGTCGAATTCCTCGCCGGGCAGCGCGCGGACCAGGACGCGCTGCTCGCCACACTGGCGCCCCTCGGCGTGACGCGCGAATCGGCCGAGCGCGACGGCGACGTGCTGTTCACGCTCGACGCGTTGTCGCTCGCCCTGTGCCACGGCTGGCCGGCGCGCGAGCTACCGCCGGTGGACGGCACGGCGATGTCGTACCGACCGATCGGCCCCTGGGCGGCGACCATCGACCCGTGGCCGTTCGCCACCGACGAGGTCGAGGCGTGGCTCGATGCGCGCACCTTCACGGAGCGGTTCGACACCGAGGACGCGCTGCACCGCGCGTTCGACGCCGCACCCGTCACGCGCCTGCGGTGGACCCTGCGACGGCCCTGACGGTCAGGCGCCGAGCTCGCGCCGCAGGCAGGCCTCGATCGTCCGGTCGAGGAACTCGTAGCCCGACCCCTCGAGCCGTGCCGGCGCGACCTTCTGGCTCGTCAGCAGCATCTCGTCGATGAGTTCCCGGCCGAGCGCGAGCTTCATGAGCGGCACCGGGGCCGGCAACACCGACGGTCGGTGCAGCACGCGACCCAGCGACTTGGCGTACTCGGAGTTGCGGCACGGCGTCGGGCCCACGGCGTTGACCGCCCCCACCATCCCGTCGGAATCGAGCACGTGCAGCCACACGCGGGCCACCTCTTCCAGCCCGATCCACGGCAGCCACTGCCGCCCGGAGCCGACGCGGCCTCCAGCACCGAGCCGGAACGGCGTCAGCTGCGCCTTGAGGGCCCCGCCCCCGCGAGCCTGGACCACTCCCATGCGCACGTGCACCGTCCGGATCCCGGCCTCCCGGGCCGGGTCGGCCGCGGCCTCCCAGGACTCGACGACCGACGCGAGGAACCCCGCGCCGCACCGCGCGTCCTCCACCAGCAGCTCCTCGCCGCGGTCGCCGTACCAGCCCGTCGCCCTGGCGACGGCGAACACGCGCGGTGCCCCCTCGCCGAGCTCGGCCAGGGCGGTCGCGAGCAGGCCGGTGCCGCCGACGCGGCTCTCACGGATGGCGGCACGCTTGTCGTCGTTCCAGCGCCCGAGGAGCGGCTCGCCGGCGAGGTGCACGACCGCGTCGAACCCGCCCGCGGCCAGCGCGGCCCGGTCGATCGACCCGCTCGCCGGGTCCCACGTCACGTCGAGGCTGCCGCGTGCCGCGCTGCGCGAGAGCGCACCGACCTGGTCGCCCCGCGCCTCGAGCGCCGCCACGACGGCACTGCCGATCATTCCTCGAGCCCCGCTCACCAGGATCCGCATGCCAAGCCACCCTTCCTCTCGTCCCACCTACCCCGCTGCCGGGAATGTCGCGCCGACGTCGCGGTGCGCTCGGCCGTACCGGTGACGATCCGACCACCGGGCGACGGTCAATCGCCCGGGTCCCGTCCGAACCTACGCACCGGGTGCCGCGTCGGATCACCAACTCAGTTGGTCGTCACATCGTGCCGATACGGAACGAAGCATGTCGGCCTCCGTTTCACGTGTGCGCGTCCCCGCCCCCGCGCGTGCGACCGTGCGCCCGGCAGCGCGCACCGCGCGCCGGATGGCGGCCGTGCTGGCACTGGCCACGCTCCTGCTCGCGGTCCCGCCCGCCTCGGCGATCAACACGGCCCCCGGACAGAACGCGGACCGGCTGGTCGGGTCGACCTCCTTCACCGACCACGCCTTCGGTGACGGGAGCCGGGGCAGCTACGCACTGCACGAGCCGCTCGGGGTCGGCGTCGACGGAGGCGGCAGCGTGTACGTCGCGGATTCCTCCAGCAACCGGATCATGCGCTGGGCCGCGACCCCCGCCGCCGACGGCGCAGCGGCGTCGCAGGTGCTCGAGCAGCCGACGCCGTTCGCGTGGAGCGACTGGGCCAACGCCTGCTCCGGCGGCAGCACCCTGCCCGAGCAGCTCTACGTCCAGGGCGATTCGGGCACGGCGAACTTCCGCATGGCGGTGGCCGACCGCTACTCCAGCCGGGTGGTGCTCTACACGGCGGAGCCGACGGCGAACAACACGACCGGGACCGTGTTCCTGGGGCAGCCCTCGTCCGGCGGCTGCCAGAACAATCGCGGGCTCGGGACGCCGGCCGCCAACTCGTTCGACTCGCCGTCCGCGGCGTGGACGAACGGCACGCGCGTCGCCGTGGCGGACACCGAGAACAACCGCGTGCTGCTCTGGGATTCGTTCCCCGTCACGGGGCAGGCGGCGGACCACGTCCTGGGCCAGGCGGACTTCGTGAGCGGAGACCCCAACCGCAACCTCGCCAGCCCATCGACCTCGGCGGCAGCGAACACCCTCCAGCGGCCCAAGGGCGTGTACTGGGACGGCACCTACCTCTACGTCGCCGACAGCACGAACAACCGCGTGCTCGTCTGGAACGGGTGGCCGAGCACCGACGGGGCCGCGGCGAACTGGGTGATCGGACAGCCCGACTTCGCGACGATCACCTCCTCGTGCTCCTCGACGAAGCTGTCGTACCCCGTGGCGATCACGACGACCGGCTCGGGCGCCGGGCACCGGCTCGCGATCTCGGTCGAGAAGCAGAACCGGGTCGTCGTGCTCAACGCCTTCCCGTCCGCTCCCGGCAACGGGCCTACGTTCAGCTCCGTGCTCGGGCAGTCGAGCCTCGGCAACTGCAACCCCAACCGGGCGGGCGCCACCGCAGCCGCCAACACGTTGCGCGCCCCCGGCGGCGCCAACTTCGACACCGGTGGCGCGCTGTGGGTGTCGGACACCGCCAACCACCGGGTGCTCCGTTTCGCGGCGCTGGCGACGGGCACCTCGGCCAACCGCGTGCTCGGCCACTCGAGCTTCACCACGAACACGCTCGACGACAACGTGAACGACGACGTCCTGCTCTACGCGCAGGGCAACTCGCAGGCCGACCCGATGGGAGCCGGCGTGTCGGTGGCGCCCGACGGGCGGATCGCCGTCGCCGATCCCTACTCCTCGCAGGTCCTGCTGTGGGGCGCGGGCGGGCCGGCGAGCGACAACGACCCGTTCGCGGTGCGCCTCGGCCAGACGGCGCGGACCAACGCCGGCGCGAACGGTCCGGGCAACGTCACCACCGCCACGAGCGTGTGCGATCCCGCCGACTCGTGGACGGACGGGACGCGCCTGCTTGTGGCCGACACGTGCAACAACCGAGTGCTCGTGTGGACCGCCTGGCCGACGACCGACACCACGCCGCCCGACTACGTCATCGGGCAGGCCACAACGACGGGGGCGGCGGCGGCCACGACGCAGTCGCGCCTGCGCGGACCGCAGGGAGTGACGAGCGACGGGACGGACGTCTACGTCTCCGACTCGGGCAACAACCGGATCATGGTCTGGCGCGGCTTCTGGGCAGCCCCCTCCACGGGCTCGGCCGCGACCGTCGTGCTCGGTCAGGCGTCCTGGACCGCGGGCGGGGCGGGCACGTCGAGCACCGCGCTCGCCAACCCCCGTGGGATCGACGTGGACGGCGGTCGACTGGCCGTGGCCGAGCGGGGCAACGACCGGGTCTCGGTGTGGGTCGGTGCGGCGACCCTGACCAACGACGCGCCGATCGACGCCATCATCGGCCAGGCCGATGCGACCTCGGCCGCGACGGGCACCATCACGGAGAACACCCGGGACGTGACGCTCGCCGGAGGTGGCATCGGGTGGAGCGGCGGTCGCACCGGGACGTTGCCGGGCTGCCGCGCCTACCTGCTCGATCCCGTCCCGACCACGGGGTTCGTGACGACGGGCGCCTCGGACATCGCGACCGGGTGCTCCGGAACGACCACAGCCGCGAACCGGGTGAACGTCCCGATCGGCATCGACGCCGCGAATGGGCAAATCTGGGTGGTCAGCGGCCAGTCGAGGATCATGCGCTGGACCGACACGACGCCGCCGACCGTGACCACCGCCCCGACCGCCACCGTCCGGTGTGACGGCACGGTCACGATCAACTGGGCGACGTCCGAGTCGACGACGACCGAGGTGTACTGGGACTCGGTCACCCGCGCCTCCTACAACCTCTACGCGAGCTCCTACGTCGATGCGTCCTACACCGGACTGACACACAGCTACGACCTGTCGTTCGCCACGCCCGGCACCCGTTACCTCCGGGTGCGCGGCGTGGACTGGAACAACCAGGCCGTGGTCTCCGGCGAGGTCAGCTTCACCGTCCCGCCGACGTGCCCCGCGCCGACGGGCATGCTCGGCGACGACTCCTCCGCGCAGGTGGGTCCCGGCCGCCCGAACCCGTCCGCCACGAACGCGCCGGCCATCGACTCCGTCACCTTCCACACGTCCTGGAACAACGCAGCGGGAGTCACGATGGACCGCGTCGAGGCGGAGACGTGGACGACGCCGCCGGAGCAGGCGGGCGGGCTCTGGCACCTCGACGGCGGCCTCGGCGCGGACACCAACTCGCAGGACGCGGGCGTCGGCACGTGGACGGGCGCGGCGAGCTGGGTGCCCGGTCGGTTCGGCCAGGCCGCTTCCGTCAACGGGACCGTCCGCCGCGTGACGCTGCCCGATGCCCCGAGCGTCCGCAAGGCCAACGACTTCACCTTCGACCTGTGGTTCCGGACGGGATCGATCGCCAACGCGCTGTACCCCGTCATGGCGCTCAAGAGCAGCAACTCGTGCGGTCCCGTCGACTCGTGCAACTACTCGCTGGAATGGCAACGGTCGACGAACGAGCTGTGCGCGGCGGTCATCACCACCGCGGGGGTCGAGGTCGACGCGTGCCGCACGGCGGCGGGCCTGCTCGACAACGCCTGGCACCACGCGGCGATGACCGTCACGAGCGGCAACCAGTTGAGCCTCTACGTGGACGGGGCGCCCGCGGCCGGGCCGATCGCCATGGGCAACCCCGCCCGGACGTCGACCGATCCGATCACGGTGGGAGGCTCGCTCACCGGGACCGCGGCCGAGCAGTTCATCGGCGAGGTGGACGAACCGCACTTCGCGCCGATGGCGTACGACGCAGCCACCGTCCTGGGCTACTACCGCACGCAGCGGGCGCACGCGACGCGGCTGTGGGGGTCGACCCCGACCGGGCTCGCCGCGAACTGCACGCTCGGCGTGCGCTGCGAGGACCAGGCCTACGCGGGCGTGCCAGACATCCTTCACGCCGGCGCGCGCTACTGGCAGCGGACGCGCTTCAACACGCTGAACAACGACTACTGGAGCGACTGGGGGCTCGACTGGCTGGAAACCCGCAACACGAGCTCCATCTCCATCTCGGTCGGCGCCACCGTGCCGCTGGGCGTGGGGCTGCCCGGGACGGATGCGTTCGGGTCGTCGACGGTGCAGGTCACGACCGACAGCGCGTCCGGGTACCAGCTGCTCGCACGCGACGAGAGCGACGCGTGGGGGCTCGAGCGCGTCGGCGGGGGGCCCAACATCCCCGACCGGCAGGACGGGTCGGTGGCGCCCGCGCCGTGGGCGACCGGGGCAGCGGGGTTCTTCGGCGTCACGGTGCGCGACGCCACTGGGGGGCGGCTCGCGAAGTGGGGCCCCGGGACGGGATGGCCCGAGACCGACGTCACCAACAACCGGTACACGGCGCTCGAGGCGACGAGCGACGTGCTGCTGCACGAGCGCACCACCTACGGGACGGCGACCGACTCGGTGGTCGTCACGTGGCGCGCCGATGCGGCCCTCAACCAGCCGGCCGGCGCCTACGACGGCGTGATGACGATGACCGCCGTCGCCTCGCCGTAGGTCGCCGCCGGCGTCACTGCACGATGGTGATCGGCGATCGCACGATCGAGCGACCGGGCGCCGGGTCCGACTCGACCCCGACCTCGAGCACGTAGCTCCCCGCAGGCACGTCCGCCGGGATGGCGAGGTCCAGGACGGCGCCGGTCGCCGTAGCCGGCACCGCTCGCGGCTGCCGCAGGGTGGCGACCCGCTCGTCCGTGTCGACGCTGCGCAGCCACGCACCGACGGAGGCCCCGATCCGCAGCGTGTACCCGACGTGCACGTGGTTTGCCGGCGGGGCGGCGGCGGGCGACACCTGCGCCTCCGCGGGCGTGACCACGCGGAATCCCGGGTCGGTGCCGTACTCGGCGCCGAGGAGCACGATGGCGGGGCGGGCGACCTGCGCACCGAGCGAGGACGTCACCCGGACGCGCACGTCCCACTCCGGGGGCAGCGCTCCGTCGGGTGCGCGCAGGTCGGAGTCGGTGAAGGTGGCGGAGAGTGCGCGGCCGGTGAGCGACCGCGTCGCGAGGACGGCGCTCGTGGAGGCACGCTCGACCACGATGGCGCTCGTCGCGGTGGTGGCGTTGGTCCGAGCCGTCACGGTGAGCCCGGACAGCTCCCCGGTCTCCGGATCGGTCGTCGGCGTCGTCACGATCCCGGTGACCTTCTCGCCACCGAGCCGTGCGGCGACGGCGGCGATCGTCGCGCGCTGGCGATAGGTGAAGTACCCCGGGCAGGAGGTCGGGTACAGGTCGCGGTGGCCCACGACGGCGGGCGTGGTCACGACCGTCCCCGTGGGGAACTTGTCACTGGATCGCGCCGTCAGCTGCATCGTGCCCGCCGGGTTCACGTGCGCGACGTCCATGCGCCAGGAGATGAGGCGCTCGGTCGCCAGCAGGGCCGCCTTCGTCGGCCCGACCTTCGTGAAGTCGCCGATCAGGGAGATGCCGACGGTCCCCGTGTTGAAGCCCGCGGTGTGCGCTCCGATCACGGCCCGTGTCAGCCCGCCCGCGCGGCCCTCCCACACGCCGCCGCAGCGGTCCACGAGGAAGTTGTAGCCGATGTCGTTCCACCCCATCGTGCGCTGGTGGTAGCGCTGGAACCCGCGCAGCAGCGCCGGCACCTGCGAGCACGCGTAGGAGTTGGTGCTGTCGGTGTGGTGGATCACCACGCCCCGGGCAGCGTCGGCGTAGATCGCGGGGTTGCGCGCGGGGGCGGCGCCCCAGGCCGAGCGCGAGCGGATGCCCGGCGCGAGGGCGGTTGCGCGGGCGAGGGTCGGCTCGCCGGCCCCCAGCACCGCGCCCGCGAGCGCACGCATGCGGCCCGTGGCCCGTGCACGCGGGGTCGACGTGCCGGAGACGTTGAGCGCGGTCAGCTCGACTGCTCGCACGCCGGCCTGACGGTCCGGGCGCAGCTGAACCTCGTCGGCGCCGCCGACCCACAGCGGCGTCGACACGGCGTGGCGCCCGCGCAGCGCCCGCGCCTCGGCCGAGCCCGGGTCGGGACCGTCACCGTCGTCGGCGAGGTCCGTCCACGACGTCCACCGCCCGCCGTGCTCGCGGGTTCGCAGCTGCAGCCCGCGTGCCGGGCCCGACCAGGTGGCGCCCACGAGCTCCGCATGGATGGGGAGGCGCAGCGCACTCGTTCGCGCACGTGCATGGACGTCACCGACGTCGACCGTGCGCAGCACGACCGCCGGCGGGCGCGTCACCGCTGCGTGCAGCTCGGGCGACAGGGCCGTGGAGGTGCAGGCCGCGACGAAGACGAGCGCGGCGAGGCTCCACCGCAACCGAGGGGTACGGACGGGGTCCATGCCAGCACGATAGCGGATGGCCGGACGATGTCGCGGCTCAGCGCCCGCCGCGGTGTCCGCCATCGTCAGCGCGGCCGTCGAAGCTCGGCCCGCCCGGGCGCGGTCCACGCTCGGCCCCGTCGCCGGATCGCTCGTTCGACGCCTGCGTGCGCCGGTCGCCGTCGCCGCGCCCGTCGCCGTCGTGCGTGACCTCGCCGATGCCCAGCAGCAGCACGCCGACGCCCGCGAGCAGCAGGCCCAGGGCGCCGACTGCACGCGCCGCACCCGAGAAACGGCCGTCGTTGCGGTCCGCCACTGCGGGCGGCACCGCCGTCGTCTCGATCGTGGTCAGCGGCTTCACCGGCTCGGGGTAGCTCGCAGCGTCGTCGCGCGCCACCTCGTCCTCGTGCTGCTCGTGCTCGTGTTCGTGCTCGTCGCTCATCGTGGTGCCTCGTGTTCGGAGGGGGCCGCGATCAGCGGCTCACCCCGAGCTTCGGACGCCCGCATAAGTGGCGCATAAGACCTCCGTAGGAGGACGCGCGCCGCAGCGGACGGAACGTCGACGTTCAGGTCCGGATCAGGGGGCAGCGGTACCGTCAGGGCATGATCGCCTTCACCGTCCTCGGCCTCCCCGCACACCCGCTGATCGTCCACGTCACCGTGGTCGGCATCCCCCTCGCGTCGCTCGGCACGATCGCGTACGTGCTGCGGCCGGCGATCCGCGCGCAGCTGCTCTGGCCGCTCATCGTGACCGTCGCCGTCGCGTGGGTCTCCGCCATCCTGGCCGGGTCCACCGGCGAGACGCTCGAGCACGGGCTCCACCACTCGCACTTCATCGAGGACCACGCCCGGTGGGCCGACCGGCTGGGCCTGGCCATGCACGTCCTCGGCGCCTCGGCGCTGATCGCCCTGCTCACCGACGCGTGGCGTGCACGTCGCGAAGCGGGCGTGCCCTCCGTGCTGCGCACCCTGCGGTCCGTCGCGCTGCCCGTGGCGGCCGTCAGCGCACTCGCCTGCCTGGGCCTCGTCGGCGTGGTCGGGCACCTCGGCGCCCGAGCGGCGTGGCACGACTCCCCAGCGGCATCGGCGTCGATGCGCGCCGAGCGCTGAGCGGGGCGCCCTCGGTCAGGTGACCTTGAGCGTGCCGCGCATGCCCGCGCCGTAGTGGCCCGAGATGTTGCAGACGAGCACGTAGCTCCCGGCCTTGAGGTCCAGCACCGTCGACCTGGTGGCGCCGGCCTTCGTCTCCGAGACCTCGCCGACGCTGTCGCCCTCCGGCACCTTGCCCTTGGCGTCGGGCTTGAGCGAATCCGGCGCCGCGTCCGTCTTCAGCACGACCAGCTCGTGCTCGATGCTGCCCGCATTCTTCAGGGTGAACTTCACCTTGCCGGCCTTCGTCGTGAAGGTCGCGGGGGTCAACGACATCTCGTCGGCGGTGACCTTGATCGTGGTGTCGGCGGCGGCGGACTTCTTCGAATCCGACTTCCCGGAGTCGTTGCTCGAGCCGCAGCCCCCGACGAGCAGCGCTCCAGCGACGAGGACGCTGACGAGGGTGGTGGCGCGAACGGACGACGACATGTGGGCTCCGGGAGGTTGGCAGCAGGGTGGTCTCCGTGAGCATACGCCCGACCGGCCCACCTGCGTGGCCGCTCGCGGCCGGGTGGTTCGCGGGTGTCAGGCCGGGTTCAGGTTCGGTCGAGATGCTCCTCGTCCATGACCGGGCTCGCACCTCAACCTCCGCGCGACCACGTGCGGACGCGGGCGCCGCTGCAGCTCCCTCGCATCGCGCTCCCGCCGCGTGCTCCCCTCACGCCGACGCCCGAACCCGCGCTCGCCGAGTCGGTCGCCGACCGGTGGCCGTGGCTGCCGCCGGTGCCCGACCTGCGCCGCCCCGCCGCCGCTCGAACGACGGCCCCGAACGTGTCACACCCGGCGCCCGCGCCGGCACAGGCCGTGGCGCCCGCGCCCGCGCCGGCCC
>JAOPYS010000409.1 GCA_025964465.1 Thermoleophilia bacterium | reverse complement strand
CGAGGGGCACGAGACGGTGCACATCGAGGGCCCGGGCACCGACATCACGCTCTCGATCGACGGGCGGAAGTGGATCGCCGGCGACGGCAAGAAGAACATGCCGTGCGGCGAGTTCTTCACCGGCCCGTTCGAGGACAGCGCCAACGGCCCCATCACGTTCCACCTGCCCACGCTGCACGGCGGGCGCAGCGTGAGCGGCATCCGCTTCGAGTTCCGGGACGGCAAGGTCGTGGGCGCCACCGCCGAGCAGGGCGAGGACTACCTCGTGCAGATGCTCGACTCCGACCCCGGTGCGCGCTTCCTCGGCGAGCTGGGGATCGGCTGCAACTTCGGCATCACGCGCGGCACGCGGTCGATCCTGCTGGACGAGAAGATCGGCGGCACCGTGCACCTGGCGATCGGCCAGAGCTATCCCGAGACGGGCGGCACCAACCAGAGTTCCCAGCACTGGGACATGATCTGCGACCTGCGCCAGGGTGGCACCATCACCGTCGACGGCGAGGTCCTGCAGCGCGACGGCAAGTTCGTGGTCTGAGCACGCCGTGACGCTCGACGCAGCCGAGCTGGAGGCACGCCTCGCGGCGCGCTGGCCCGGCGCGACGGGCGAGGGGCGTGCGCGCACGGACGAGACGCACCGCCTCGTGCTCTGCCACCCCGAGTACGACGGGTTCGTCACGCTCGAGGTCACTGCCCGCGCGGATCTCGACGGTGTGTTCGTGGTGCCCGACCCTGCGCTGGTCGACCAGCTCACGGCGCACCACCGCACCGGCCCGCTCGAGCGCGGGCAGACGTTGCCGATCGACCTGGAGCTGCACCCGGGCAAGGTGCGCGCGCCCGTCTCCTCCGGCCTGCTCGAGCTCGTCGACGTGGAGGGCGAGCCGGTCGCGCCGCCCGTGCGCGTGACGCTGGCGACGCACACGTCGCTCGATTGCGTGCTGGCGGGCGCCGTCGACGGGCCCTACGCGGACGCCCCCGAGTTCGAGGCGACGGTCGCCGACCTGGCCGGCGGACGGCTGCGGCCGCGACGCCTGGCGCGCCGCATCGAGCGGATGGCGCGGCAGCGATGAGCGGTGCCGGTCCGGATTCCTCCACCACCGCCGAGCTGCGCGCCGAGCTGTTCGGCGTGCACATCCCCGAGCTGCAGCTGTCGCCCGAGGAGTACCGCGCGGGCCTGCAGGCTGCCGGGCTGGCACCGGGCGAGCGCTACCTCGAGCTGGGGAGCGGGCACGGCCACGGCCTGCTGATCGCAGCCACGGAGTTCGGCGCGCTCGCCACGGGCGTGGAGTACCTCGACGACGCCGTCGAGCGCACGCGCCGGGCGGCCGAGCGCGCCGGCGTCGCCGACCGCGTCCACCTGCTCCACGACGACCTGCGCCGCGTCGACCCCGCGCCCTTCGATGTCGTGCACATGCACCTGGGGCCTGCGTTCCACGACGTGCTCGCCGCGCGACTCGAGCGCCTGCTCGCCCCGGACGCGCGCGTGGTGGCCGCGGGCTGGCGCGTGCCGGGGTGGCTGCCCGACGCCGACGCGCTCGAGGCGTGGGACGCCGGCTACGTCTACCGCCCATCGGATCCGCGCACCCACGCCTCGTGGGGCGAGCGCGACGGTGACGACGCGGTGGAGCTGCACCTGCACGCCGACCTGCGCGACCTCGAACCGCGCCTCGACGGCATCGCCGCCCCCGACCGAGTCGCCGTCAGCCGCACCGCCTCGGGCCGCGGCACCACCATCCTCGTGTCACTCCCGAGCGACCCATCGGTCGAGCTCTCCGTCTGGGCCCGCGACCGCGCCGGCCGCTTCACCCGCCGCGGCCCGGTGTTCGCACGCCCCTGAGCGCACCGCAACGCCACCGTTCGCCCCACACCTGCACGGGGCAGGCTCGATGACATGGGACGAACCGTGTACTGGATCAACGTGTCGATCGACGGCTTCGTCGAGGCCACCCCCGAAGAACACGCCACCGAGGCGCCCGAGTGGGCACGGATTGACGAGCAGCTGTACCACAGCTTCAACCAGCAGCTTCGCGACCTCGCGCTGCTGGTCGAGGGGCGCATCACGTACGGGATGGCGCATCACGTACGGGATGATGGAAGCCGCATGGCCGGGGGCCGGCGACGACGGGTCGCTCCCTGGGTATCGGCGCGAGTTCGGGCGCCGCTGGACCGCGATGCCGAAGGTGCTCGTCTCGCGCACGCGCGCCAGCGCGGGGCACAACACGACCGTCGTCGGCGGTGATGACGACGCCATCGAGCAGCTCGCAGCGATCCGAGCCGACACCGACGGCGCCATCTGCGTCGGTGGCCCCACCGTCGCGACGGCCCTGCTCCGCGCCGGGCTGCTCGACGAGCTGCTGCTCTACGTCCATCCCGCGGTGCTCGGCTCGGGCCGCGCGCTGTTCGACTCTCCGCACGGCCCCGTGCTCTGCGACCTGGTCGAGTCGACCGACTTCGACAACGGCGTCGCCCTGCGGCGGTACGCCGTCCAGGGCGCTCGCTAGCCGAACCGGCCCGCCACGTAGTCGGCGGTGCGCTGGTCCGTGGGCTCGCTGAACAGCTCGACCGTCGGCCCGGATTCCACGAGGTGCCCGCAGCGCGCGCCGGCCTCCGTGACATCCGTCGTGAAGAACGCGGTGCGGTCGCTCACGCGGACCGCCTGCTGCATGTTGTGCGTGACGATCACGATCGTGAAGCGCTCGCGCAGCTCGCGCATCAGCTCCTCGATGCGCGCGGTGGCGATCGGGTCGAGCGCCGAGCA
>JAOPYS010000396.1 GCA_025964465.1 Thermoleophilia bacterium | reverse complement strand
GCGTGCGCCCTGCACCGCGGTGGCGCCGGCGCGTGCGATCCGAACGGCGCCGGCCCCGGCGCGCCCCATCTCCGCGACCTTCACCCCGACGGACGCGGCGCGCGCCGCGAGCAACCCGCCCTCGAGGGCGCCCGACGCGCCACCCGTCACGGGGATGGCGAGCATGAGCGCGGTCGTGGCGACCCAGAACCCGATCTCGGCCTTGTGGTTCCAGGCCCACTTCCCGACCGACTTGGCCACGGGCGCGACGGCCTTCACCACGTGGCGCACGCCGTCCGTCGCGAGGCGGGCCCCGGCCTTCGCGTCGCGCACCGCGGCCTTCCCGAGGCGCGTGGCGGTCGATCCGACGTGCTTCGCAGCCGACACGGCCTTGTGGACGAGCTTGGGCGCGGCCTTCGCCACCGCCTTCGGGAGCTCGCGCACCCCGGCGATCGCCTGCGTGGCGGCGTGCGCCGCCTGCACCGGCGCAGCGGCCACCGCAGTGACCACCTTGTCGGCCACGTGGGCGACGTCGTGCGCCTTGTCGGCGACGAAATTCTTGGCATGCTTGAGCGGATCGAGGAGACCCATATCTGGCGACTCGGCTTTCGTCTGCCCGCGTCCGACCCGGCACGGCGTAGGGCGATCGACGACGCGTCGTGTGGGGACGTCGCGTGGTCGACCCCAGCGTGCGGCCACCCCCGGAGTGCGTCAACGGGGACCCGTCGCGAGGTAGGATCCTCCGTCGGCTCGCGCATCCGCGCGGGCCCTGCCCCGAAGGACCGCCACGATGGCCCACCCCGAGATGCCCACCGCCCTCACCTTCGACGACGTGCTGCTCGTGCCGCAGCGCTCGTCCGTCGCGAGCCGCGCCGACGTGGACACGGCGGGGCGGCTCACGCCGAACATCTCCCTGGCCGTGCCGATCGTCAGCGCGAACATGGACACGGTCACCGAGTGGCGCATGGCCATCGCCATGGCGCAGGCGGGCGGCATCGGCTTCATCCACCGCTTCCTCTCGATCGAGGAGCAGGCCGACCAGGTGCGCAAGGTCAAGCGCGCCGAGAGCCACGTGATCGAGCACCCGTACACGATCGGCCCCGACGCGCCGGTGCAGCGCATGGTGGCCGAGCTCTCCGCCCGGGGCGTCAACGGACTGCCGGTGGTCGACGATGCCGGCGGCGTGCTGCTCGGGCTCATCACCCGGCGCGACCTCGTCGCGAGCGGGCTGGAGGGGACGGTGCGCGAGGCGATGACGCCGCGCGAGCGCCTCGTCGTGGGCACCACGCAGACCACCCTGGAGCAGGCCCGCGACCTCATGGCGACGCGGCGCGTCGAGAAGCTGCCGCTCGTGGACGATGCCGGCCGCCTCGCGGGGCTCATCACGATGAAGGACATCGCGCACCTGGACCTGTATCCGCTCGCCACCAAGGATGCGCGCGGCCGGCTGCGCGTCGGCGCGGCGATCGGCGTGCGCGGCGACTACCTGGACCGGGCGCGCGCGATGGCGGAGGCCGGGGCCGACGTGCTGTGCCTGGACATCGCGCACGGGCACGCGGAGCACGCGATCGACGCCACGCGCGAGCTGCGACGCACCGTGGACATCGAGATCATCGCCGGCAACGTGGCCACCGCCGCGGGTGCCCGCGACCTCATCGAGGCGGGTGCGCACGGCATCAAGGTCGGGGTCGGCCCGGGCTCGGTCTGCACGACGCGCCTGGTCGCGGGCGTCGGCGTGCCGCAGCTGACCGCCGTCATGGCCTGCGCCGAGGCCTGCCACGAGGCCGGCATCCCGCTGTGCGCCGACGGCGGCATCCGCATGCCCGCCGACATGTCCAAGGCGATCGCCGCGGGCGCCGATTCGATCATGGTCGGCAACCTGCTCGCGGGGACAAGCGACAGCCCGGGCACCCTGCTCAAGCGCGACGGGCGCACCGTGAAGGTGCACCGCGGCATGGCCAGCGGCGGGGCGATGCGCAAGCGCACCGAGATGGATGCGGGCGGCGCCGCCGACGCCGATGCCGGCCCCACGCGCCCGGAGCGCCGCTGGCTGCTCGGCCGGGAGACCGAGCCGGGCGAGTTCGGCAAGGTCGTCGCCGAGGGCGTCGAGGCCGTGGTGCCGTACCGCGGGGAGACCCACGCGGTGCTCAACGAGCTCGCCGGCGGCCTGCGCAGCGCCATGAGCTACTCCAACGCACGCACGGTGGGCGAGTTCCACGAGCGCGCGCAGTTCGTGCGCATCACCGCGGCCGGCCAGGTCGAGAGTCGCCCGCACGACGTCGAGGTCTGAGCGCCCCCCGCGCAACGCCGATCGTCCTGTGCCCGAAGTACGGACAGGGGAAGGACGATCGGGGGATCGCATGGGACTGCTCGGACGACTGCGCGAAGGCGCGGGCCTGGTGGCACAGATGGCTGCAGCCGAGGGCGAGGCGACACGCCTCACCGGCGTGACGGCCGCCGCCCGCGCGCAGCGGGTCGCCGAGGGGCTGCCGGCCACCGCGTTCATCCGCTCCGGCGCGCCCGACGCGGCAGCGAACGCCGCCGCCGTGGAGTCGGCGACGAAGGGGCTCACCCTCTTCGACCTGCCGGGCATCAAGGTGGGCGACCGCTTCCGGATCGACCCCTCCTCGCAGCTCGGCGGCGTCTCCGGCGTCCAGGGCGACGCCGTCGTCGACGCGATCTCGGCCAACCACG
>JAOPYS010000325.1 GCA_025964465.1 Thermoleophilia bacterium | reverse complement strand
CCGGCGTCGAGCACCTGCTGCGCGATCTCGGCGTTGCGGCTGAACTCCGCACGCAGCGCCAGCGCGGCGTCCTCCGACATGAGCACGTCGAGCGCCGACGCCGCACGCTCCAGGAAGGTGCGCACCTCGCCGGCGTCGTAGCGCCCGTCGACCTCGTCGAAGGTGGCGCTGCGCAGCAGCTCGGGCGTCAGGCGACCCGATCCGAAGACATGTTGGTCCGTCATCCCGCGGTCCTTACCCGCAGGGGGCGCGGCGCTACCGCACGCGCCGAACCGGGACTATCGCGAGCCGAAGCGCAGCAGCACCACGCGGATCGTCTCCACGAAGATCACGAAGTCGAGGAAGAGCGACTGGTGCTTGAGGTAGTAGAGCTCGTAGCCCAGCTTGTTGGCCGCGCCGTCCACGCTGTCGGTGTAGCCCAGCCGCACCTGCGCCCAGCCCGTGAGGCCCGGCTTGACCATGTGCCGCCGCTGGTAGTACGGCACCGCCCCCTCGAGCTCGGCGACGTAGCGAGGCTGCTCGGGGCGTGGCCCGACGAAGCTCATGTGGCCGACGAGGATGTTCCAGAGGTTGGGCAGCTCGTCGATGCGCGTCTTGCGCAGGAAGACCCCGCCCCGGAAGATCCGCGGATCGGTGTCCTGCGTCCAGCTGCCGTCGCCACCCGGGCGCATGGTGCGGAACTTCACGAGCGTGAAGGGGCGGCCACCCTCGCCGACCCGTTCCTGCCGGAACAGCACCGGGGCCTCCGGGCTCATGAGGCGGATCCACAGCGCGGCCAGCGGGATCACCGGCAACGCGAGCAGGCCGATGGCGATCGCCGCGGCGAGGTCGCCCGCACGCTTCACGGCGCGCGAGTAGGGCTTGTAGAAGGGGTGGATGAGGTGCATGAACCACGCCGCGTTGATCACGTCGACGGGGACGCGACCGAAGACGTGCTCCGCGAACGCCGGCAGCTCCTGGACGGCGATCTCGCCGCCCTTCCAGCTCGACAGCCGCGAGAACAGCTCGAGCCGGTTGCGCCGGACGCTGACCACCACGGTGTCGATGGCCTCCGCCGCCAGCACGACCTCGAGGTCGTCGAGCGTGCCCAGGACGCGACCGTCGACGCCGGCCGAGGTGGTCTCGTCGAACATGGCGATGATCTCGTCGAGCGTGGTGTCGCCACCGACGTCGTCGCCCAGGCTGCGGCCCGTGTCGGTGAGCAGGCCCACCAGCTCGTACTCGGGGTGCGGGTCGCGCTGGAAGTCGCTGATGAACCGGCCGACGCGTTCGCCGTCGCCGACGAGCAGCACGCGGTGCACGGCGCGGCCACCGAGCAGGTGCCGCGTGAGCCCGCCCCACACCACGCCGGCGGCGAGCATGGCGAGGGCGGCGATGCCGACGCGGCGTGGGCCGACGTCGATCCACGGGAGGTAGTAGGCGACCGCGCCGAACACGACGGCGCCGAGCGCGACGGCACGGGCGCGGTAGACGAGTCGGGCCAGCCCCGACAGTCGGGCGAATGCGACGTTGCGCCGCTCCAGGCGGAATGCGAGCAGGAACGTGGCGCCGCCGAGGACGGATGCGAGCACGCGCTCGCGCAGCGGGCCGCCGCCGAAGCCGTCGGGCAGGAACACTATGGCCGCCACGGCAAAGGTGATGAGGGCGTGGAACGCACGCGACCACCGGGCGATCCGGGCGTTGAGCGACAGCTCCGCGGCGCCGGGCCGCGCGAGGCGCAGCCGGACGATCACCTCCGGCTCGGGGCCGGCGGGCGCGGCGCCGGGCGCCGGGGGCGGCGCCGACGCCTGTGGTCGGGGGGATCCGTTCACTCGCCGCGCGCATCGGCAGGCACGGCGATCGGCTTGAGCGAGGGCCGAACGCGCTGGAAGAATCGCTCGGAACATGCGGGAACCTCGACCCGATATGCCGGCGGGGAGGGGATTTCGATGGATCGTGTGCAACAACGCGTCGGGGGCGAGCTGCGCCTGCCGGATGCAGGTACCGTGCCGGAGCTCGGATGGCTGAGCGTCCAGGACGGTCGGCAGGTCCAGGGCTTCGTCAACCGCGACCGGCGGACTCTGACGATCCGCACGGGGACCGACGGCGCCTTCCTGCCCGTCACCCCGGACGACATCAGCCGCGAGGTCGAGTCGCTCGGTGGACGCTGGCGCCCTGCGACGTCCGCCCTGGCCGACGTCGCGACGGGCCGAGCGACGGTGCTCAGCCCGGAGGCGATGGACGCGGCCCGCCCCTTCCAGCACCAGGCCGACGCGGCGATGGGCGAGCTGCTCGTCGGCGGCGCGGCCCTCGGACAGCAGCACATGCCGCGCGCGCCACGAACGGTCGGCAACACGGCCGAGCTGCTCGTGCGCAACGAGAAGTACCTGCCCCGCCTGTACGCCGACCTCGAGGCCGCGAAGCACTCCATCACCATCGCGCAGTTCAACTGGGAGCCCGACGGCAGTGGCCGCCGGGTGCTGGACCTGCTCAAGCAGAAGGCGAAGGAGGGCCTCGACGTCCGCGTGATGGTGGACGGCTGGGGCTTCAAGGAGCGCGGCTTCAAGGTGGCGCGCGCGATGCAGGACGAACTCGAGGCGGCCGGCGTCAAGGTCGAGCGCTCGTGGCCGTTCCTGCCCAAGCACGGGTGGGAGCACCGCAAGCTGATCGGCATCGACGACACGATCGCCTACATGGGCGGGCTCGGGTTCGGCAAGAAGTACGACACGTGGGTCGACATGATGACGCGCCTCGAGGGCCCAGCCGGCGCGGTGGCCGGCACGCACGCCCTCGCGACGTGGCGCGACCTGAACGGCCCGCTCGACGCGAGCGCCGCGGCGCGCCTGCGCGCCAACCACGCGCGGCTCGTGGGCCCGACCGCGGAGGATGCGAAGGCGGTGGGCGGCGCCGCCGTGACCATCCTGGAGAACCGCCCCGGGGTGGACCTGGCCGCGACCGAGGCGTTCCTGCGCGACATCGCGGGGGCGAAGGACCACGTCTGGGCCACGAGCACCTACATCACGACGCCGACCGCCGTGGACGCGCTCGTGGCAGCGGCGGAGCGCGGCGTCGACGTGCGCCTGCTCGTGACGGGGCCGGAGGCCGGCAACGACGTGAAGACGATCCACCTCGGGCGCACGCACTACCGGCGACTGCTCGACGCGGGCGTGCAGATCCATGAACGCAACGACGGCATCCTCCACGCCAAGAGCTGGCAGGCGGACCACGTCACCACGATGGGATCCATGAACCTGTCGCACAGCTCGATGAAGCGGGCCCGAGAGGTGATGGTGCGGGTGGAGGACGAGGCGTACGCACGGAGCTACCGCGACTTCCACACGCAGACGTGGGCCGCGACCCGCGCGGTGGACGAGGCGGCGCTCGAGACGCGCGGCCTGCGCAACCTCACGCGCGTGCGACGCCTGCTCGACCTGCGCTTCTGACGGCGCTCGCGAGGGACGCTCGCGGCCACGGCCCCGGCCAGCGACGGCCGCACCCGGCGCGAGGAGGTTCCATCGCGGAAGCACCGGACGACGACCGGGCACGATGGACATGCCCTCCCTCCTCGTCTCCGCTCGCCGCGAGCTCGGCCTGCCACAGCCCGCGCCGGCTCCGGTCGTCGTCGCGGCGCCCGCCGCGCGCAACCTCGTCGAGCCGAGCCACGCGCGACCGCTGATCGGGATGGGCGGACGGGCACCGCTGCCGTCGGAGGCGCGCGCGGCCGCCGACACGAGCCCGCCGCTGCTCGACTCGGTCCACTCGACCCTGCTCGCCCTCGGCAGTCGCTACCGCCCGGCATCGCAGGCGCTCGCCGACGTCGCCACCGGCCGCTCCACCGTCCTCGCGCCTTCCCGCCTCGCGGCGCTGGCGGGCCAGCGCTCCGCCGCGGCCGCCACCATCTCCAACCTCTTCGTGGACGGCATCGGGCACGGCGCCGGGTCGATGTCGCGCGCGCCCCGCACGGAGGGCAACAAGGTCGACCTGCTCGTCCGCAACAAGGAGTACCTGCCGCGCCTGCGCGACGACCTCGAGCACGCGCGCGAATCGATCACGATCAACCAGTTCAACTGGGAGCCGGACGGCAGCGGCACCTGGGTCGCCGACATCCTGCGCGCGAAGGCGAAGGCCGGCCTCGACGTGCGCGTGACGGTCGACGGCTACGGCATCAAGGAGCGCGGCGACGACGTTGCCGACGCCCTCCAGCGCGACCTCACCGCGGCAGGTGTGAAGTTCGTGCGCACGGGCGGGTTCGCGCTGGGCGGGTCGGGCTTCGAGCACCGCAAGCTGATCACGGTCGACGACCGCATCGCCTACACGGGCGGCCTCGGGTTCGGCCAGAAGTACGACACGTGGACCGACCTCATGCTGCGCATGGAGGGGCCGGCCGGCGCGGTCGCGGGCGCCGACGCGCTGGCCACGCACGGCGAGCTCACCGGCGGCCCGGGCGATGCGTCGCTCGGAGCGCGCATCGCCCGCCTGCGCACGACGTTGACGAGCGCTGCCGCCACGGGCCGGGCGCCACTGGCGGATCGTCCTCCCGCGTCGGGACCGCTGGCCGACGCGCACGCCGCCGTCACCATCCTGGACAACCGCCCGGGCGAGGACCTCGCGGCGACCGAGTCGTTCCTGCGCGACGCCGCGACCGCCACGGACCGGCTCTGGGCCACGAGCACCTACATCACCTCGACGGCGGCGCGCGACGCGCTCATCGACGCCTCGCGGCGCGGCGTCGACGTGAAGCTGCTCGTGACGGGCCTGACCGCCGGCAACGACACCAAGACGATCCAGATGGGCCGCTCGATGTACGGCGACCTGCTCGACGCCGGCGTCGAGGTCTTCGAGTACCCGACGATCCTCCACGCCAAGAGCTGGGTGAAGGACGACGACGTGGCCAGCGTGGGCTCCATGAACCTCTCCAAGAGCTCCATGGCCCGCGCGCGCGAGATGACCGCGCGCGTCGAGGACCCGACCTTCGCGGAGCGCTACGCGGCCTTCCACGCGCAGACCCGCAGCGAGGCGCACCAGGTCACGCGCGACGAGGTGGGCGGGCTCGGGCTGCGCGCGATCGGCGCGGTCACGCGCACGCTCGGCCTGCAGTTCTAGGCGAGGGGCTCCGGGCGCTGTGCGCCCACCCGTGGCCTCCCCCGGCCCGCCTGCCCTCGGCGTGGTCGGCCCGCCTGCCGCGCGCGTGTACGTTCGGCAGCGATGAACGCATCCTCGGTCTCCTCCGCCCCCGCCCCGGTCGCTCCCGCTGCCGCGACCCCCGCCACGCCCTGGCCCATGCCGCCGACGCTGGACCAGGTGCACTTCGAGGTGCCGGACAGCGCGAAGGTCGATCCGCACGAGACGCAGCTCGTCAACGACCTGCCGGACGAGGGCGGGCTCGTGGAGCGGTGGCACGAGATGGACAGCGGCTCCATCCCGGACGGCTTCCGCGACAAGCTGTACAAGGGCGTCATCACCCACGTCAACGACGTGCTCTTCCGCTCCCGCCCCGGCAGCCCGCCGCAGCCCGAGCAGCCCGACCATCCCGGCGCGTGGCACTTCTCGGCGCTCGGCGACTTCGGCAACGGCACGAAGGCGATGACCGACGTGATCGCCAACCTCGAGCGGTGGAAGCCGGAACTCGTGCTGTCGGCCGGCGACCAGGTGTACCCCAAGTCGACGCCCGAGAACTGGCAGGAGAAGATCGACCCGATGAACAAGTTCGGGGGGCTCGGCTCGACCGTGCCGTTCATCCCGAACATGGGCAACCACGACCAGGAGCCGACGACGGCGGAGTACTTCAAGCGGTTCCCCTACGTCGAGGGCGGGCGCTACTTCAAGGCGTCACACAAGAACCTGGACTCGTTCTCGCTCGACACGAACCAGTCGCTGTCGCCGGGCTCGCCGCAGTACACGTGGCTGGCCGGGGCGCTCGCCGCCTCGACGGCGCCGTGGAAGATCATCCAGATCCACCACCCGATGATGTCGGTGCTCTCCAAGTTCCACTACAAGGAGACGTCGAAGCTGCCGGGCGACCTCGGACCGCTGCTGGCCAAGTACGGCGTGGACCTGGTGCTCGCGGGTCACGAGCACTGGTACGAGCGCTCGCGCCCGCTCAACGAGGAGGGCACGCTGCAGGTGACGGTCGGCGGTGGCGGCGGCGCGCTGTACCCGTTCTTCTACCCGCAGACCAAGTGGTCGCAGACGCGCGACCTGGACTTCGGCCACGTCGACTTCGAGGTGCGCGGCGACGACGAGCTGGTCGGCCGCTACATGACGCGCGACGGCAAGGTCAAGGACACCTTCGTGGTGCCCAACCGCACGCCGGGTGGCTGGAAGGCCGGCGACCCGCTCGTCGGCGGGGCCGCCGAGGCGGCGGAGGGTCGACCGCCCACTGTCATGCCGGCGGAGCCGGGCGCGGCCGGCTGAGTCAGTCGACGAAAGGCAGCCACGCGGGCAGCCAGCCCTGCCGATAGGCGACCCACGCCAGCAGGGCGACCACCGCGGCGAACACGAGCGCGCCGAGCACCCTGACGCGACCCTTGTGGGGATACGGGTCCCAGACCTCGGTGTTCCAGCGCCGTGCGCGCACCTCGCCGCGGTCCATCGCCCGGGCGACGGTCTGCGACTGCCCGCCGACGAGCGCGAGGCCGGCGAGGACGAGCACGAAGTTGGGGCCCGGCACCCAGAACGTGACGGCCGCGGCGACCATCAGCGCGAACCCGAGCACCACGAGGACCACGCGCAGTGCGCGGTTGTCGACCCGGGTGCGCTCGTTGCCCTCCTGGAACCGGGTGCCCGGCGGGGCGTCCCTCAGCTCGCGGAGCTCGCGTGTGAAGCGGTTGGCCATGCCCGGCAGTGTACGCGGCGACGCGTCGCTCACGTCACGAGAAACGGATGATGCCCTCGGGCCCTGCGATGGCGTCCACGGCAGCGTTGGTCGGTCGCCAGGCGACCCCCACGTTGGGCACGTCGCGATCGAGGCCCGGGTCGCGGTAGACGCGGGCGCCACCGCCGGCGAGGTTGGTGTACTCCCCGCCCGCAGGCGCGTCCACCGGGCGACTCAGGTCGAGGCGCCCGATCGCCGGCGCCTCGTGCAGCGTGTACCCGTCGTTCCACGCCTTCACGGTGCGGCCGTCCTGCAGGTCGGCGATCTTGGTGGCGGAGCGCGCGTCGACGCCGCCCGCTCCCAGCATCGGCCAGCGGTCGCCGAAGGCGACGCGCCCGATGCCCTGCGTTCCGTCCCCCGAGTGGACGAGCGCGTAGACACCGGAGTTGTCCGCCGCGTCGGTCGCGGCCACCCGTGCCTCGAGCGCCGCGTCGTGGTCCACGCCCGCTCCGAGGGGCTCGATGTCGTGGACCGCCAGGTCGAAGTCCTGTTCGGTGTGGAAGGGCGTCACCGCCTTGGTCTGGCCCGAGAACGAGCCCGCTCCGGCGCCGCCGCCGAATGGCGCGTCACCGGTCGTCGACCCGCGGACCGTGCCGACGTCCTTGGTGATGAGCGAGTCGACGGACACCTTCGTCGAGAGCAGGTGCCGCCCCTCGAGCTCACCGAGCGTGCCTGCGCTGCGCCACGCCGTGACGGCACTGCCAACCCCTGAGACTGCGGCCATGATCGTTCCCCCGATTGATCGCGGGAACCGGTCGAACGGTCCCCTCCCCTGCCCCTTCATCGAGCGAACGGCGCCTGACGTCTCGCGACAGCCGCGCGATACCCTGCCACCGTCGACCGACGACGAAGGAGCACCACATGGATCCGAACTCCACCACGCAGGGCTCGATCGAGCCGCGCCAGCGGGCACCGCGCCCGATCGATACGGGTGTGACGATCGGGCACGTGCACCTGCGCACGGCGGACATCGACCGCGTGCGCGACTTCTACGTCGGCGTGCTCGGGTTCGACGTGGTGCTCGAGGCGCGGGACGTGCCCGGTTGGGGCACGACGGGTGACATCCTCTTCGTCGCCGCCGGCGGCTACCACCACCACCTGGGCTTCAACACGTGGAAGTCGGCCGGCGGCGCGCCGCAGCCCGACGGCGCCTGCGGCCTGCACCACGTGGCGATCAACTACCCCACGCGTGCAGGGCTCGCCGACCTCGCGCGCCGCCTGCGCGAGGCGGACTGGCCCGTGCGGCAGGCCTCCGACCACGGCAGCCACCTGGCCGTGTACATCTCCGATCCCGATGGCAACGACCTGGAGATGTGCTGGGACCGGCCGGTGGAGGCGTGGCCACGCGACGGGGCCGGGCACCTGCGCGGCGTGTTCGACGAGCTCGACCTCGACGAGCTGCTCGCCAGCGAGGCGGGCTGACGTGGACCTCGGCATCGCGGGCAAGGTGGCGCTCGTCGCAGGCGCGTCCAAGGGGCTCGGGTTCGGCATCGCGTCGGCGCTCGCCGCCGAGGGGGCGACGGTCGCCCTGGCGTCACGCTCGCGCGAGCGGATCGATGCCGCGGCCGCGCGCATCGACGGCGCCCGCGGCTACGTCCACGACACGTCGGCGCCGGCGCCCGCCGCGCGGGACCTGCTCGACGCGGTCGCACGTGACCTCGGGCCGGTCGACATCCTCGTGGTCAACGGCGGGGGGCCACCGGCCGGGTCGGATGCGCTCGGGTTCACCACGGAGCAGTGGGAGGCGGCGTACCGGTCGCTCGTCCTCGGTCCGATGGACCTCGTCCAGGCTGCCGTCCGGTCGATGCGCGAGCGCGGCTGGGGCCGGGTGCTCGCGGTCTCCTCCAGCGCGGTGCGCGAGCCCATCCCGAACCTCGTGCTCTCCAGCTCCCATCGCGCCGGGCTGCTCGCCGCCTTCACGACGATCGCCCGCCAGGTCGCGGCCGACGGCATCACGGTCAACACCCTGCTGCCCGGCCGCATCGCCACCGACCGCATCGTGGAGAACTACGGCAGCGTCGAACGCGCCGCCGCCCTCGCCGCCGACGAGATCCCCGCCGGCCGCCTCGGCACGGTGGAGGAGTTCGCCGCAGCCGCGACCTTCCTCTGCTCCACACCCGCCTCGTACATCACCGGCACCGCCCTCCTCGTCGACGGCGGCCTCACCCGCTCCATCTGACACCCCCAAGCAGCGAGGGAGACGGGCCGCCCACCCACTGACACGGCACACGGCACGGAACACGGCCGCTCCAGAACGCCGACGCCACACGAAGAGCGACGGGCCGGACGGTCGTGAAGGGAACCTCTGCAAAACATGGATGTTTTCCAGGAGCCGAGGGGGAGCGCCGGATGGCGCGCTCCCCCAGGCGCGGTTCCCGCTCGGGCCGCTCGGCCCGTCGCGTTACCAGATGTTGTCAGCCGCAGCCGGTGTTGTTGCCACAGTCCGTGCACGTGTAGCACGCGCCAGTTCGGATCATGCGTCCACCGCACCGAGCGCACTCCTGCGCATCCCCGTACGCGTTGAACAGCGACGACTGCCCGACGCCCGGCGTGGCCGGCCGATCGACGTCCGCACCCGCGGCTGCCGCATCCGCAGCGGCGGTCGCCGCGACGGTGTACGGGTTGACCATCGGCGGCGACGCCTCCGCGGCCGAGTAGCCCGCGGCCAGTCGCGCCCGCACCTCGGGGGTGAGGATGCCGAGCTCCATCTGCTGGTCGGCGGTGAGGAACTTCTTCCCCATCCACCGGAAGATGTAGTCGACGATCGACTTGGCGTTGCGGATGTCCTCGTCGTTGGTGAAGCCGCTCGGCTCAAAGCGCATGTGCGAGAAGCGCTGCACGTAGACCTCGAGCGGCACGCCGTACTGCAGGCCGAGTGACACGCTGATCATCAGCGAGTTCATGAGCCCGGCGAGCGTGGTGCCTTCCTTGGCGATGTCCACGAACATGTCACCCGGCGTGCCGTCCTCGAACAGCCCGACGTGGATGTAGCCCGTGTACTCGCCGACCTGGAACTTGCGGCCGATGCCCTGGCGCTCGAGCGGCAGGCGACGACGCACCGGCTGCGTGAGCGTTGCGACGGCCTCCTCGACGACCTCGTCCTTGGAGCTCTCGAGCGGCTGCGCGTGCTTGCTGCCGTCGCGGTAGATCGCGACCGCCTTGATGCCGAGCTTCCATGCCTCCGTGTACAGGTCGACGATGTCCTCGACGGTGCTCTCCACCGGCATGTTGACCGTCTTGGAGATCGCACCCGACAGGAACGGCTGCGCCGCGGCCATCATCTTGACGTGGCCCATGTACGAGATCGACCGGCCGCCCACGGCGCAGTCGAAGATCGGGTAGTGCTCCTCCTTGAGGAAGGGCGCACCGACCACCGTGTAGTTCTCGGCGATCCACGCCACGACCTGGTCCACCTCGTGCGTCGCGTAGCCGAGCTTGGCGAGCGCGTGCGGCACGGTCTGGTTGACGATCGTCATGTCACCGCCGCCGACGAGCTTCTTCTGCTTCACGAGCGAGAAGTCGGGCTCGATCCCGGTGGTGTCGCAGTCCATCATGAAGCTGATCGTGCCGGTCGGCGCGAGCACCGACGCCTGCGCGTTGCGGTAGCCGTGCTCCTTGCCCAGCTCGATCGCCTCGTCCCACGAGCGGCGTGCGGAGTGCATGACGTGGTCGGGCACCACCGACTGGACGATGTTGCCGATCGCCGCGCGGTGCTGCTCCATGACGCGCAGGTGGTCCTCGGAGTTCTCCTCGTACGCCTCGTACGCACCCAGGCGCTCGGCGATTCGCGCCGACTGGCGGTAGGCGCGGCCGGTGAGCACCGCGGTGAGCGCGCCGGCCCAGGAGCGACCCTCGTCGGAGTCGTAGGGCAGGCCCTCGTTCATGAGCAGCGCGCCGAGGTTGGCGTAACCGATGCCGAGCTGGCGCATGCGGCGCGCGTTCTCGGTGATCTTCTCCGTCGGGTAGCTGGAGAAGCCGACGATGATCTCCTGCGCGGTGATGGTGACGTCGATCGCCTGCTCGTAGGCGTCGATGTCGAAGTGGCCGCGCTCGTCGACGTACTTGAGCAGGTTGAGCGACGCGAGGTTGCAGGCCGAGTTGTCGACGTGCATGTACTCGCTGCACGGGTTGGACCCGTTGATGCGACCCGACTTCGGCGTGGTGTGCCAGTCGTTGATCGTCGTGTCGTACTGCACGCCCGGATCGGCGCACTTCCACGCGGCCTCGGCCATCTGCTGCATGAGGTCACGCGCGCGGAAGGTCTCGACCGGCTCGCCCGTGGTCACCGCCCGCGTGGAGAACTCGGTGTCGTCGACGACGGCACGCATGAACTCGTCGTTGACGCGCACGGAGTTGTTGGCGTTCTGGTACTGGATGGAGTGCCAGTGCGGCGAGTCCAGCGCCATGTCGAAGCCGGCGGCGGCGAGGGCGCGAGCCTTCTCCTCCTCGACCGACTTGCACCAGATGAACTCCTGGATGTCCGGGTGGTCGACGTTGAGCACGACCATCTTGGCGGCGCGCCGCGTCTTGCCGCCGGACTTGATCGTGCCGGCGGAGGCATCGGCGCCACGCATGAACGACACGGGACCGGAGGCGTGGACGCGCTTGGAGAGCTGCTCGGCGGAGCTGCGCAGCTTGGAGAGGTTGACGCCCGAGCCGGAGCCGCCCTTGAAGATCAGGCCCTCCTCGCGGATCCACTCGAGGATGTCGTCCATCGAGTCGTCGACGGAGAGGATGAAGCACGCGGAGCACTGCGGCTTGTCCTCGTGGCCGCAGTTGAACCAGACCGGCGAGTTGAACGCCATGCGCTGGGTCACGAGCAGGTAGGAGAGCTCGTGGTTGAAGGTCTCGGCCTCCTCGTCGGAGACGAAGTAGCCACCCTCGCGGCCCCAGCGGGTGATGGTGTCGGCGACGCGGCCGACCATCGTCTTCACGGAGCGCTCGCGCTCGGGCGAGTTCATCTTCCCGCGGAAGTACTTCTGCGCCACGATGTTGGTGGCGTTCTGCGACCAGTCGGCCGGGAACTCGATCCCGCGCTGCTCGAACACGGGCTTGTCCGGGTTGCCGAGTACTGCGTCGCGCAGCTCCCAGCGGACGTTCTCGAACGGGTGCGCCCCGTCCGTGAAGTGGCGCGCCACCAGCGGCGCCCTGCCCGCTCCCCGCTCCGTCGTGTTGCCTGGCTCGACCACGTTGCTACCTGACTTCTTCATCTCGTCCCGCTCCCCTGAACTGTACTTGTCCGTTAGTTATTACGCCGTCTGTCAGACCGCTACCACGGGGTCCTCCCGAGACCCCGCGTCCTCCATCTCCGGGACGGATGCCGCCATGCGGTCGAGCACCTCCCGGAATCCCTCGAGCGACTCGGCGCGCTCGATCACCGACGCGAAGCGGATCGCGGCCGCCTCGTCGATCCCCACCAGGCCCGCGAGTGCGAGCTCGCCGACGCGGTCGCTCGTCACGGAGCGGGCGGCGCCCGCCTCGTCGCGCAGGTCGCGCTCCACGGCGGCCGCGAGCTCCTCGAGCCGCGCCGCGTCGACGTCACGCTTGGAGCAGGCGATCGCCAGGCCGCGCAGCAGCTTGGCGGCGTCGAACGGCTCCTGCCGCCCGTCCTGCTTCGTGACCCACAGCTGCGGCTGCTCGATGCGCTCGTAGGTGGTGACGCGCTGCGCGCAGTCGAGGCACTCGCGGCGGCGACGCATGGCGTCGCCCGAATCCGCGATCCGCGATTCGAGCACCTTCGAGTTCTGGCCACCACATGCCGGGCAGTTCATCCCG